>CAZJJQ010000291.1:0-5581 GCA_964546345.1 uncultured Planctomycetales bacterium | reverse complement strand
CCCGGCGTTCGTACCGATCCCCACGCCCCCGCGGGGCCCGGCGCCCCCGGCGCCCCCTCCGCGCATCACCGCCCCGGACGCCGCCGCGTCCCCGCTCCTCGAGGGCCTGCCGAAGGCGCCGAGCGCTCCCGCCGTGGCGGCGTCCCGTCGGCTGGCGATCCGCGTCGTGACGACGGGGGCGCCGGAGGCGGACGTGCTGGTGCGCCTCGTCACGCACTCGAAGGAGGAGGGCACGACGCACGGGCTCGGCCCCAGCGCGCGGACCGACGTCGATGGGCGGGCCGAGCTGATCCTCCCCGAGGACCTGCCGGGCCTCGCCTCCGTCGAGCTCGCCAAGAGCGACACGAAGGGGTATCGCCACACCTTCGTGCCCCTCGACGTCGTGCTGGCCGCGGCCACGACCCCGGCGGAGGTGGTGCTGCCCCGAGGCGGCTCGCTCACCGTGCACGTCGAAGGGCTGCCCCCGTCGCTGCGCCCGGCCTCCGTGGACGTGCGCTTCGTGCCTCCCTACGGCGAGGGGCTGTCGCTGTTCGCAGGGCTGAGGGCCGTGCCGTCGGAGGACGGCAGCCTGTTCGAGGACCGGACCGTGCCGCGCCTGCACCGCATCCCGTTCACGTCCGACGGCACCGCGACGCTCGCACGCGCGCCCGACGACCACGCGCTCTGCGTGGAGGTGCCGAACCCTCCGGACGGGTGGATCGTGGAGTGCGCCGAGTGCTCGGGGCCTCACGTCGTCGCCCGCGAGGGCGAGGTGCTGCGGGTGCCCGAGGGGGTGCGCTGCGCGCTCCACATCCGGTTCCGCGAGGCGCCGCGCGCGCGCGCGGTCGTGCGCACGCCCGAGGGCGCTCCGATCCCGGGCGCGCAGGTGCGGTTCGGCATGAGCACCGGCGAGGAGGGCGTGCGACTGTTCAACTCCTCCGGGACGACCGACGACCAGGGCGCGGTGGCGGTGGTGCTCTGGACGGGCAGCCGGCTCCCCGACTGGACCCCGGACCGGCTCGTGGCGGTCGCCTACCTGCCTGGACGGCGTCCGGCGGTGGCGGAGGCGCCCGGCGCCTGGTACGGGTCGGAGCTCTCGCTGGTCCTCGGGCCCGAGCGGGGCGGGACGACGGACATCGAGGGAAGCCTGACCCTGGGCAGCGGTCGGCCCGCCACCGGCATCCCCCTGCGGCTCACGTCGGCCGCCCCGTGGAACGGACACGTCGGCCTGCCCGTGCAGCGCGCGATGACCGACGCGGAGGGGAGGTTCCACTTCCGCGTGTCGGACGACCTGCTCGAGGTCCTCGATCGCGGCGGGCTCGCGGTCCGCGTGGACTCCGAGCTGCTCGAGGACGCGCCCCTCGACGCGCTCTGGCGCCGCAAGCTCCGGAACCTGCCGCAGGCCGTGCTCGTCCCGGAGAACGTCGGCGCGGGCGGGCAGCCGAGGCGGCTCGAGGCCCGGCTCGACGTGCCGCCGTAGCGCTGCTCCCCGCGAAGGGCGGGGAAGCGACCTACTTGCGGCCGACGATGCCCGGCTCTCCCAGAGGCCGGCGCCAGATCGGGCTGTCGAGCTGGTCCGGCTCGACGTCGTTGCGCAGCTCGAAGGCCGGCGGGGGGAACCGTACGTCCACGTCGGGCTCGAGCACGCCCTCCGCGACCCACTCCCGCCCGGAGGCGTCCTTGTAGAAGCCCCGGTGTCCGGGCTGGCGATCGACCCGCGGCGTGGCCACCACCGCGACCACCTGCGCCGAGAGCGCCGGATCGACACCCGTGGGACCGCGCACGAACAGGGCGCGCCCGACCTTGTCCACGCGGTGCGCGCGCAGCACCTCGAGCCGGTAGCCGGGCAGCTCGAGGTACTCGCCGTCCGCGTCCCGCAGGGGCTCGCCGCTCAGCAGGCCGGCCCTGACGAGATCGGAGAGCCCCCCGTACTCCGGCGTCCCGTCGCCGTCGGCGTCCAGGCGCTTCGCCTCGTGGAAGCGCCGCTCCGCATCCCAGACGGCCCGGACCCTCGCGTGGGCCTCCCGTTCGACGTCGCGGGTCGCCGCGCCGTCGCGTTGCGCGCGGGACACGACCGTGCCCGCGACCGCGGCCACGAGGACCAGCGTGAGCTCGAGGGGACCGAAGGCCAGGGTGCGCCAACGCGGAGGCATGGGTGGGGCCAGGGTACCGGGGCGCGGGGCCGTCCGTAGCGGCCGAACCGGGCCTGCGTGGGATCCGTATACTCCCTGCGTGGCCCTCGCGGACGACCCCCGGGGCGTGCTGCCGCCGCGCACCCGCGCCGGGGGGAGGGTCGCGTCCCCCCTCTCCCCGATCGCCCCACCTTCCTCCCAGGGGCCCCTCCCCGCGCCCCCCCCCGCGGTTCCCGACCCGAGCCTCGACACCCTGGAGGCTCGCCGCAGCTCCGCCCGCCGTGGCGTCCGGCTGGGCCTGGCGGCGGCCGTCGGGCTCGGGCTGCTGGGTCTCCTCGACAGCCTGCCCGTGCTCTTCCTCTCGATCGCCACGGGGCAGCTTCTCCTGGCCGGGATCGCGAAGCGCCGGCCGCCCAACGCGGTCTTCGGGAGCCTTCGGGTCGAGCTGACGCCGCTCGGGCGCTTCGTCTTCCCCGCGACCTGGGCGCTGGTCCTCGGCGCCATCTTCGTCGAGTCGGCGCCCTTCCGTTGGCTGGCGACCCTGCTCCTGGCGGGCGCCGCCGCCACGTGGCCTGCAGCCCGCGCGAACCTCAGCCGCATCCAGGTCGCGCGCACGCTCGAGCGCCGGGCCCGGGCCGGCGCGCCCACCTCCCTCGAGGTGCGCTTCCACAACCCGACCCCGCGCCCCGCGTCCGCCATCGCGACCCGGGACGCCCTGGGCGTGTACGCCCGTCCCTCGTCCCTCGAGGTGGCGGTGGACGGCGTCGCCGGCTCCTCGGAGGTCGCCGCGCGGACGACGGTGACCTTCGAACGGCGTGGGCTCCGGAGGCTTCGGGCGCTCCGCGTGGCCTCGCGCTACCCCTTGGGCCTCGTGCAGGCGACCTTCGACACCGTGGCGGAGGCGGAGACGCTGGTGCGTCCGCGGGAAGGTCGCGCCACCCCTCGGCTCGCGAGACGGCTCGGCGGCGACGTCTCGGAGGCCGCGCGCTCGCGACGACCTGCGGCGGGCGGCGACGAGCCGTTCGGGCTCCGGGACTGGCGCGAGGGCGACGATCCGCGGCGCATCCACTGGAGGACGACGGCGCGGCGCGGGACGAGGACGTTCGTCGAGCGCCGTGACCCGACGTGCCGCCGCATCGCGGTGGTCCTCGGGCGGGGCCACGACAAGACCCCGGAGGGCGATCGGAGCTTCGAGCGCGCGGTCTCGGTCGCCGCGACCGTCCTGCGCGCGGCGCAACGATCCGGGGCCTCGGTCCACCTGGTGACGGGAGGAGGGGGCGAGCGCCCGGGAGAGGGCCTTCGCGTCGAGGGCCGTCGGGAGCTCGAGGCCGCGCTCGACCAGCTCGCGGTCGTCCGGGGAGACGGCGGACGGGCGCCCGCCGCCGCGCTCGCGGCCCTCCGCCGCCGCCATCACGACCTTCTCGTGGTCCGGGTGCTCTGCGACGAGGAGCCCGCCGGGAGCGACGCACCGGGATGGGGCGCCCCCCTCGACCTTCGCGCCGACCGTCCCCAGGAGCTCCTCGCCTTCGTCCGAGGCCTCCCGTGATCGCGCCGCGCGACCGGTTCCCGCCGTCGGCGCTGCTGCCCGTGCTCGTGGGCGCGGCCGTGGCCTCGCAGGTCCCGGGGCTGCCGACCTGGACGCTCCTGTCGCTGCTCGGCACCGTCCTGCTGCGGCGCGTCCTGCTCCGGCGCACGCGGGAGTGGACCGGCGGACAGGGATGGCTGGCCGTCTGGATCCTGACCCCCGTGGCGCTCGCCGCGGTGATCCCCGCGACGATGGGGGAGGGGCGGTCCACGGCCGGCGCGGTGCTCGGGGCGCTCACGCTGCTCACGGCCGTCTCCGTGTGCGCGCCCCCCACGGGCGTGGGCTTGCTCCGCCTGGTGGGTCTCTCGGCAGGAGGCGTCGCGCTCGCGGCGGCCGTGGCGCCGACCGGCCTGGTCTTCGGAGGCGTGACCGCGTGGGTGGCGGCCCTCGCGTTCGCCCTGCTCGACCTCGAGCGAAGGCGGGCCTCGCCGTTCACGTCGGGCTCGCAGGCCTCGCTGCGCCACGTACGCGCCCGCGCCGCGGACGGCGCCCTGCCCCCGCGGGTCGCGCGTCAGGCACTCCGATTGGCGGCCGTCGCCCTCCCGCTGGCGCTCTGGCTGTTCGTGACGCTGCCGACGAAGCCGCAGCTGGCCGTCGATCCTCGGACGAGTCCCGCGGGCGGTCCCGCGACCGGGGGGGCCTCCGGGGAGGACGCCGAGGGGCGCGACGGCGGAGGTGCCATCCGCGCGCTCGACGCGTTCGTGAGCGGCGCGCGCACGAAGATGCGGCTCGATTTCGTCCGACGCGTGCAGGGCGACCAACGCCCCGTGCTGCTGGTGCGCGTGGGAGAGGGGGAGGATCCGGGCACGAGCCTCCTCCTGCGGGGCCTGACCTACGACCGGCTCGCCGAGGACGAGCGCGGGGTCGCGTCCTGGACGCGTTCGTCCGCGCTCACGCAGGACGATCGGGTCGCCGTGCCCGACGCCGCCGAGTCCGAGTGGATCTGGCTCGGCCTCGACCCGGCGGGCCGACCTCCCGTGAGGCACGTGATCCGTGATCTGCAGGGCCACGCCGGCGGTCAGCTCTTCCTGCCCCCCGGCCCCCGGCGCCTCCGCTTCGACGCGGAGCTGGACGACCCCCGCGTACGCGTGTCCAAGGATGGGGTCGTCCTCGGCCTCGGTCGCCTCCGCGCCGGTGGGGGCTACGAGGTGGACGCCCCCGGGCCCGGACAGGCTCGGCGGCCGACCCCCGCCGCCCGGAGCGACGCGGCGGTCGCGCCGCTCGCCACGTACGTCGCGAGCCCGCCCGACGTGGTGCGTCTGCGCGCGATCGCGAAGGAGATCGTCGGCGAGGCGACCGCGCCCTCCGATCGCGCGGACCGGATCGAGGCGTGGCTGCGGGGGCTCGCGTACTCGAAGGAGATGCCGCAGGTGGATCCGCGGCATCCGCTCGTGGACTTCCTCACGCGCGTGCGCGCGGGCCACTGCGAGTGGTTCGCCTCCTCGATGGCCGCGCTCCTGCGCTCGCTCGGGCACCCGACGCGACTCGTGGTGGGGTTCCGTGGGGGGGACTTCCTCGCCTCGATCGGATGGGTGTCCTTCCGCGGGAGCCACGCCCACGCCTGGTGCGAGACGTGGTTCGAGGGCTTCGGGTGGGTGCCGTACGACCCGACGCCGGCCGACGCGAGGGAAGGCAGGACCGGCCTGAGGGGCCCTGGGGGGGAGGATCGCGCCGGAGACGACGCGGAGGCGGAAGGCGCGGCGGAGGCGGACGGGACCCAGTTCCTCACCCGCCTCCTGCGGTTCTCCCGCGCCGATCGTCGGCGCCTCGCGGACGACGCGGCGCGGATCCTCGCGCGTACCCGGTCCGGCCTCGAGCGCGCGGTCGAGCGGATCGTGCCGGGCGCCGGCGCGTTCGCGTGGCCCGCGCTGGGTGCGGCGGCTTT
>CAZJJQ010000290.1:0-5582 GCA_964546345.1 uncultured Planctomycetales bacterium | reverse complement strand
CTGACGGGCCGCCGGCACCACGAGGGGCAGCGCCGCCTTCGGATCGGGGCCCCGGAGCCGGTGGTCGGCGACGGCGGCGGCGCGGTCCCCGTCCACGCCGCCCGTGGCCCCCGCGTCGGCGGCGGTCTCGAGCGCGTCGGCGAGCCGCGCATGGATCTCGGCCCTCAGCGCGGGCAGGAGGTCGTCGTAGAGGACCTCGCGCAGGAGATGGTGGTCGAAGCGGAGACGCCGGCCGTCGGTGCGGACGATGCCGTGGCGCCGCTCGACGCGCCCCAGCACCTCGAGGACCGCGATGCGGGGGACGCCTCGGACGCGGGCGACCAGGTCGGGCTCGAAGGCGTAGCCCGCGACGGAGGCGACGTCGAGGGTCGCGCGCTCCTCGGCGTCGAGGCCCACGAGCCGCGCGCGCAGGAGGTCGCGCAGGGCGCCCGGCATCTCGACGGCCGACAGCGACCGCGCCTCGCGCCACGCCCCGGTCGCCTCGCGCACCAGGTAGCCCTGGCGCTCGATCTCGCGCAGCAGCTCGAGGACGAACAGGGGGATCCCGTCGGCGCGCGGGGCGATGGCCGTCGCCACCGAGGCCGCCACGCCCCGGTCGCGCAGCGCCGCCGCGAGGAGGTCCGCGACGTCGCCTTCGCCGAGCCTGCCCACCTCGAGGCGTCGGAACGAGGGCAGGGCGCCGAGCCCCGCGGCGACCTCCGCGTCGAGCCCCGGTCGGCTCGTGACGAGGAGCAGCGCGCGGCGGCCTTCGAGGGCGCGGGCGACGTTGACCAGGATGCGGAGGGACTCGGCGTCGCCGAAGTGGACGTCCTCCACGATCCAGAGGAGCGGGGAGCGCTCGGGGATCGTGCGCGCGAGGCGGGCGAGCAGCGCCTCCGCCCGCTGGTCGCCCAGGGGCTCCACCTCGGCGGGGGGAGGCTCGCGGCGCAGGTAGGCCGCGAACGCCTCCGCCGACGGGGAGGTTACGTCGAGCAGCCGGGCCAGGGCCTCGGGGGTGGCCCCGGCGCCGAGCTGCCCGAGGATCGCCTCCCGCAGCCCTTCGGTCGTCCCCGTGGGGGTGAAGCCCGAGCGCAGCACGACCGCGCCCTCGTGCGCCGCCGTCGCGGCGAGGTCCTCGGCGAGCCTCGACTTGCCGATGCCCGGCTCGCCGACGAGCAGGAGCGTGCCCCCGCCGCCCCCACAAGCCTCGGCCCAGGCCTGCGCGAGCCGCGCGCGTTCGCGCTTCCGCCCGACGAGCGGCAGGTCCGTCGCCGCCTCGACGCGCCGCGGCCTCCGTTCCACGGCGCGTCGTCGATGGTCCGTCCACCACGCCCCGCCCTCCCCCTCGACGAGGGCGTCGGCGAGCGCCTGCGCCGAGGGGAACCGATCGGCGGGGCGTTTGGCGAGGAGGACGTCGATCGCGTCGGACAGGAGGTCGGAGACCGCCGGGTTGCGTTCGGCCGCGGGCGTGGGGCGTGCGGACAGGTGCGCGCGCATGAGCCCCACGGTGCCCTCGGCCTCGAAGGGCGGGCGTCCGGTCGCGAGCTCGTAGAGCACCGCGCCGAGGGCGTAGAGGTCGGCCGCCGGGCCCACCTCGGCCCCTTCGCACTGCTCGGGCGACGCGTAGTGGAGGGAGCCCACGAACTGCCCGGCCGTGGTGAGGGTGCCCCGCTCGACGAGCGCCGCCCCGCCGAGCACCTTCGCGACCCCGAGGTCCATGACCAGGAGCCGACGGTCGTCCGTGAGCACCAGGTTCTCGGGCTTCACGTCGCGGTGGACGATCCCGGCGCGGTGGAGCGCCTCGAGCCCGCGTGCGGCCTGGGCGCCCAGCTCGCGGAGCAGCGCTTCGGGCACGGTGCCGAGCGACTCGAGGACGCGGCGCAGCGTGCGACCCTGCACGAGCTCCAGGACGAGGCAGTGCAGCTCGACGCCCTCGTGCGTGACCGTCTCGAGGTCGAGGGTGCGGACCACGTTCGGGTGCGTCACCGCGAGCCCGAGCCGGGCTTCGCGGAGGAAACGCTCGCGCACCGACGTCAGCGCGAGCAGGTGCGGCAGCACCACCTTGACCGCCACGGGGCCCAGCGTGGGGTCGTCGGCGGCGTAGACGACGCCCATGCCGCCACGGCCCAGCTCGCCCCGCACGATCCGGCGTCCGAGCCTCGCGCCCGGGGTGAGGGACAGGCTCGGGACGACGCCCTGCACGCCCGCGGGGGCGACCGCGTTCGTGGCGATCGGGTCGGTGTCGAGGAGGGACAGCACCTCTCCGACGAGCGCCGGGTCGTCGGCGCACGCCGCCTCGAGCCACGGGCGCCGGCCCGGCGCGGCGACGGAGGCCGCGCCGTGGAGGAGGGCGCGCAGACGCTGGTAGCGGGCGGGATCCACGGGGTGCCGGCAGCGCGGGATGGTACCCGGGCCCGGCCTGCGCCGCGGCGCCGGTCAGGCGAGGGCGCGCGCGAGCTCGCGCTTCGCCATGCTCCAGTCGAGCTCCACGGTCCGGGGGGCCACTCCGAGGAGGGTGCCGATCTGCTCGGTGGTCAGGCCGCCGAACAGACGCATCTCGGCGATCTGCCCCTGCCTCGCGTCCAGCGCCGCCAGCCGGTCCAGGGCTTCGTGCAGCGCGACCGCGTCCACCTCCCGGCCTTCGCCGCCTCCCGCGACCCCCGAGATCGTGACGCGCTCGCGGAACAGGCCCCCTCCCCGCTTCTGCGCCGCCCGGTCCCGCGCGTGGTTGGCCAGGACCTGCCGCATGGCCTTCGCCGCCACCGCGAGCGCGTGGGCGCTGTCCTTCCACGCCGCCGCCGCGTCCGCCCCCGCGATCTTCACCCACGCTTCGTGGACGAGGGCCGTGGGCTCCAGCGTGTGGCCCTTGCGCTGGCCCGCGAACACGCGGTGGGCGATGCGGCGCAGGTCCTCGTACAGGCGGACGTAGACCGCCTCGGCCGCGGCCGGATCGCCCGCACGCAGACGATCGAGCAGCCGGGTGGTCTCGCCGGGATCGGACGTCATGGACCGGAGTCTACCGTTCGCGCGCCCCCGGCCCCGTGGGAGCGGGCGCGTCCGGGAGGGAGGGGGCGGCGGGGGGCAGCGCGTCGAAGCGGGCGCCGGTCGAGAGGCCCAGCGCCACGAGGTGCGCCCCGGTCAAGGTCCCCTCCCGCGTCGTCACGACGTCGAGGCGCAGGAGCGCGCCGCCCCGGCACGCGACCAGGAGCCCGTCGCGGACGTCCGCGCGGACGACGGTCCCCGGGGCGATCCCCTGGTCGGGCGCGGGCACCACGGTGACGACGTCGAGCTTCCACAGGGCGCCCCCGAGCGCGGTCCGCGGCCCGTCGTGCGCGCCGTTGCACGCGTTCACGAGCCGCTGGACGGACGCCGCGTCGTCTTCGAGCCACCGCACCGCGAGGTCGTCGGCGCGGGGTCGGCGACACGGGAACGACGCCGTCGCCACCTGCGGCGTCGTCGCGGGGGGCCGACCGGCGGCGAGGGCCGTCGCGAGCCGCAGGGCGAGCGGGCCCACGAGCCCTTCGAGGCGCGCCGCGTGGATGCCGTGCGTCTCCCAGGGGAGGATCGGCGCCGGCACGACCTCCACGATGGGGCCGGTGTCCACGCCGGCGTCGAGCCGATGGAGCGTGATCCCACCCCCGGCCTCCCCGCGCCGGATCTGCCAGAAGAGGGGGTCGGCCCCGCGATAGGCGGGAAGGAGCCCGGGGTGGGCGTTGTAGACGCCCAGGGGGAAGGCGGCCAGGGCCGCTTCGGGCAGGATCCACGGGAAGGCGGTGATCAGGCCCGCGTCGGCCCCGCCGGCCCGCACCAGGTCCGGGACGGTCCGTGCGAGGTCGTGCCGGCCGACGGTCCACGACGCCACGCCGACCCGTTCGGCCCGGCGCCGCGCCTCCGCCACCACCGAGGCCCTGCGGCCGTCGGGCACGACCACCCCCGCGAGCCCGCCCGCGGCGGCGAGGGCCTCGAGGGCCGCGAGCCCGAACCCGTGGTGCAGGAAGAGAAGGAGTCGGGCCACGGATCCTCCCGTCGCTCGGAGGAGAATACCTGGGGGCGCCGAGGCGGCGGCGGCGCCCGACGATGCACCGAATCCGTTGCGTCGGCCACGACCCGGGCCTAGGATCGTACGGGAGCCGCCCCCCCATGACCCACCCCCTCACCCGCCGTGGCTTCCTCGTCTCCGCCTCGGCCCTCGCCGCGACGGCCCTGGCCGCTTGTGGCGGCGGAGGGGTGACGTCGCTCGTCCCGACCGGTGGCGGGGCCGACCTGCCGCTGCCCCTCGAGACGGACCCGAACCGGCGCCTCGCCCGGGTCGAGCGCCGGCACTTCGAGGCCCTGGTCGGTGCGTCCCTCCGTCTGACGGACGACCGGCTCGGGGGGGACGGCTCGGTGAACGTGGAGCTGGTCCAGCTGCTCGACCGGGGGGCCACGAACCCCGACGCGGCGGCGATGGGGCTGCGGGAGCCGTTCTCCCTCAAGCTCCGGGGGCCCGAAGGCCGACTGCCGGCCGACGGGCCCTACGTCCTCGCCCACCCCGACATCGGCGAGGTGCACGTCTTCGTCCGCTTCGGTGGCACGGTCGAGGAGGACGACGGCGCGGGGCAGCGGACCGCGCGGAACGCGTATCGGATCCACTTCAGCTGACGCCCGTCCCGGGGGGCGAGGGCACCCCCGGGCACGGACGGGCACGGGACATGGCACGACGACGGCGCGGAGCCCAGGCTGCGCGCCGAGGAGGACTGCGCACATGGAAGGCTATCTCGCCGAGATCCGGATGTTCGCCGGCAACTTCGCGCCGCGGGGTTGGGCGTTCTGCCAGGGGCAGATCCTGTCCATCGCGCAGAACACCGCGCTCTTCTCCCTCCTCGGCACCACCTACGGCGGAGACGGCCGGACGACCTTCGCCCTGCCCGACCTCCGCTCGCGCACGGCGGTGGGGACGGGCCAGGGGCCCGGGCTCTCGAGCTACACGCTGGGCCAGGCGGGAGGGGTGGAGAGCGTGACCCTGATCCCCGGCAACCTCCCTGCCCACAGCCACACCATCGGCGCGAACACGGGCCCCGGCACCTCCGGCAGCCCCGCCGGCAACGTGATGGCGACGGCGCAGGACCCGAACCGCAACGGGCTCAGCCTCTATGCGGCGGCCCCCAACGCCTCGATGGCCGCCACGGGCGTCACCGGCTCCTCCTCGCCCCTCTCGATCCTGCAGCCCTACCTTGCGATGAACCACATCATCTGCATGGAAGGCATCTACCCGTCACGCAACTGAGCGCGCTCGCGCCGGGCGCGGGGAGGCAGGGCGTCCCGGCCTCGCGGCGGACCGGACGCCGTGGCTCCCCTTCCAGCGAGGCCTCGGTTCGATTCTCCGTGGGAGGGTGAGCGGCATGCGGCGTGGACGCTCCGGATGGTCGGCGGTTCGGGGCGCGCTCCTCGCGGGTGCGCTGGCCTGCGGTCTCTCGACGGCGACGGCCTTCGCGGACGACCCGCCCGCGCCTCCCGACGCGCCTCCCGCTCCGACGGAGGCCCCCCCCGCGCCCCCGCCGCCCCCGGAGTTCCCCCCTCCGGATCCGCTGCCCCCGGCTCCGTCCGAGCCCGCGCCCGTCGTC
>CAZJJQ010000289.1:0-5626 GCA_964546345.1 uncultured Planctomycetales bacterium | reverse complement strand
CCCGGACGCGGCTGACCGCGGGCTGCGGGTGTTCGCGGACCGGGGTGGAGCGCGCCGCGCGACGGAGCGAGATGCCCGCGCGGGGGGGGGATGCTGGGGGTTGCGAGGGGCGTCGGCGCACGCGCGTGCGCGACTTTTCTCGCGTGGGCGCGGGCGGCTCGCGACGTCTCCCACGGGCTCCCCCGCGGCTCCAGATTCGGGCGTCCGCGACCGATCCGGACGGGGTAGGGGGCGCTTCGTCCGCGGCGCGGTGGGAGCGATACGAACAGGATCCTACGCGGGCGGGGCTTCGATACCCCCCATTGAGGCCGAACGGACGTTAGGCCCCATCATCTTGTGCTTTTTTGCGTTGACAGACCCCTCGTGCGTGGTGCAATGCCGCCCGTCGGGTCCCGGGTTCATCGTGAGGGCATCGCAAGGTCGAGGGGCGGCCTTGCATGCCCTTCGCCCGAGGCCCATGCGTGAGGGTCGACCGTCGATCGGTCGGGAGGTTTCGTCATGCGTCGCATCGCCATGACGGCAGGCGCCCTGTGCGTCATCGCCGTCGCCACGGGCTGCTCGAGCAAGCTCAAGGAGTCCAACGCCGCGCTCCGCGCGGAGAACGCCGACCTGCGCTCGAGGTCCGAGCAGCTCGAGAGCCAGTACACCCAGATGGCCCAGGAGAACGACCGCGCGCAGGCCGACCTGCAGCGGCGCCAGGCCGAGCTCGCGGACGCGCAGGCCAAGCAGAACGCGCTCATCCAGCAGGCGGGGCAGGCGCAGCAGGCGAGCGCGCTCGCGCAGCAGCAGAACGCGCAGTACCAGGCGGACATGGCGCGCCTCCAGCAGGAGCTCGCGCTCGCCGAGGGCCGCGCCCGCGACGCGCAGGACAAGCTGAACAAGAACCTCGTGGCCGACATGCCGCGCAAGGGCACCTCGCCCCAGCTCGAGGCGTTCCGCGCCGATCTCCAGGCCCGGCTCGCGCGCTACCACGTCACCGGCGTGGACGTGGACGTCCGCACGGCGCAGGACGGCCAGCAGCGGGTCGCCCTCGTCCTCCAGAACTCGTTCCGCGCGGGCAGCTCGAGCCTGACGAGCAACCCGTCGGCCGTGAAGGCGATCGTCGGCCTCGGCAAGCTCGTCGCCGAGTCCTACCCGGGCAGCCGGGTCGCGGTCGAGGGGCACACCGACGCGGACCCGATCCGCAAGTCGAAGTGGAGCAGCAACGAGGAGCTCTCGCTGGCCCGCGCCGACGAGGTGAAGAAGCTCCTCCGCCAGGCCGGCGTGCCGGAGGGCCGCGTCTCGGCGGTCGGCATGGGCGCTCGCCAGCCGGTCGCGAAGGGCACCACGGATCGCGCCAAGGCGCAGAACCGCCGCGTCGAGATCTACATCTACCCGTCCTCGAGCTGAGGACGTGACCGGCGGGGAGGGTGCAGGCCCTCCCCGCCGGCGCACCGGCTTCGAACCCGTGACGGTTCCGCAGCACCCCCCGACCCGGTCGTGGGGGCGCCTTCGGGAGAGTGAGAGCTCCATGATCCAGCCGAACGTCCTCGCCCGCCGCTTCGTCGTCCCGGCCGCCGCGCTCGCGCTGCTGGCGACGGGCTGCAAGTCGCAGTCGCCCTGCTCCCCTCCGTCCTGCCTCGCCGAGCCGCCCCCGTGCGCCCCGGTCGTGCAGGCGCCGCCCCCCCGCGCGTACGTCCCTCCGCCGCGCCCGGTGGCCGTGATGCCGGCCCCGGCCCCGATGCCGGCCCCGGTCGTCCAGCCCGACCCGGACCAGCAGGCCCGGCTCGAGACGCTGCGCACCGCGCTCGAGGCGAAGAACCGCCAGGCGGCCGAGCTCGAGGCGCAGAACGCCGCGGCGGCGAAGGCCGCCGAGGACGAGGTGCGCCGCAAGGCCGCGTCCGAGCAGGCGGCGAAGGCCGTCGCGGACGAGCTCCGCGGCGTTCCCGGCGCGCAGGTCCTGACGGAGGGCGCGAGCGTCGTCGTCGTGTTCACCGAGGGCTTCGACTCGGGCTCGGACAAGCTGCGGACCAACCCCGACCTCCGGGCGGCGCTCAAGGCCACCTCCATGGCGATCGCACGCCACCCCGAGGCGAAGGTCGCGGTCATCGGTCACACCGACAGCCAGCCCATCACGAAGAGCGTGCACAAGTGGTCGTCGAACACCGAGCTGAGCAAGGCACGCGCCACCGCCGTGGCGGGCGCCCTTTCCTCGGACGGCGTGCCGCGCGACCGCATCCTGGTGGACGGCAAGGGCGAGAGCGACCCGATGGTCTCCCCGGAGAAGACCGCGGCCGACCGCGCGCGCAACCGCCGGGTCGAGGTGTCGCTGGACTTCTCGTCGTAGACGGCGCGCCTCACCGCGGATCCGGGGGGCTCGGGCCCACGGGTTCGTAGGACGTTCGCTTCGTTCGGGCCCCGGGGCGCACCCCCGGGGCCCGTTGGTTTGCATGGACGCCCCCGCCCCCGGACGTTCACTTTCCTGCGCGGGGCATGGTGATCCGTCGCGCCAATCGGTCAAGTGCGCGGGCGGCACCGGCCGATAGGTCCCCGCCTGACCCGCCCTTGCCGGGGGGCATCGGGCGCGAGGAACGTCGGCATGGCGAACGCCACCATCGAGGAGCTGCTCCAGATTCTCGTGGAGCGTCACGGCTCGGACCTCCACCTGTCCGCCGGGAGCCCGCCGAAGATCCGGGTGGACGGCTCGCTCGTGAACACCGAGCACGACGTCCTCAAGCCCGAGGTCGTCAAGCGCATCTGCTACTCGTTCCTGAGCGGCGAGCAGGTCGCGCGGTTCGAGAAGGACCTCGAGATCGACCTGTCGTTCGGCGTGGAGGGCCTCGGCCGGTTCCGCACGAACGTGTTCTTCCAGCGCGGCACCGTGGCGGCCGTGCTGCGCATGATCCCGTACCAGATCAAGTCGTTCGAGGACCTCGGCCTCCCCGTCTCGCTCTGCACGGAGATCTGCTCCCTGCCCCGGGGCCTCGTCCTCGTCACCGGCGCCACCGGCAGCGGCAAGTCCACCACCCTCGCGGCCATGGTGGACCACGTGAACGCCACCCGGGCCCTCCACATCGTCACCGTCGAGGACCCGATCGAGTTCCTGCACAAGAACAAGTCGTGCCTCGTGAACCAGCGCGAGGTCGGCAGCGACACGCATTCGTTCAAGAAGGCGCTGCGCAGCGCGCTCCGCGAGGACCCCGACGTCGCGCTCGTGGGCGAGATGCGCGACACGGAGACGATCGAGGCGGCCCTCACGATCGCCGAGACCGGCCACCTCACGTTCGCGACGCTGCACACGAGCGACTGCGTCCAGACGATCAACCGCATCGTGGACGTGTTCCCCGCGCACCAGCAGCAGCAGGTGCGGACGCAGCTGTCCTTCTCGCTGCAGGCCGTGATCTGCCAGCAGCTCCTGCCCAACGCCTCCGGGCGGGGTCGGACGCTCGCCGCGGAGATGATGATCGCGAACAGCGCCATCCGTTCGCTGATCCGCGACGACAAGGCGCACCAGATCTACAGCATCATCCAGACGGGCGGGAAGCTCGGGATGCGGACGATGAACCAGTCGCTCCACGAGCTCTGCCGCCGCAACCTCATCACCTACGACGACGCCCTGGCGCACAGCGGCGACGTCGAGGACCTCAAGCGCACGTTCGCGCGGTCCTAGGAGCCCCGATGCTCTCGTTCAACCGTCGGGTCGTCCGGATCCTCGAGGAGAGCGGCCTCGTCGCCGCCCCGGCGCTCGCCGAGGCGAGCGCGGCCGCCGGTCGCGGCGACAACGTCACCACCCTGCTCCTCGAGAAGAAGGCCGTGGGCGAGGCCGACCTGCTCGGCGTGCTCGCCGAGCGCCTGGGGGTCCCCCCCGTGGACCTCGCCCGGGTGGACCTCCCCGACGACGCGAAGGAGTGGATGTCCGAGGAGCTCGCCCGCCGCGTCGGGTGCGTGCCGCTCGCGAAGATGGACGGCCTGCTCACCGTCGCGGTCGCCAACCCGTTCGACGTGGTGCGACAGGACGACCTGCGCCTCTCGATGGGCTGCGAGCTGCGCGTGGCCCTCGCGCTCGAGCCGCAGATCCGGGCGGCCCAGGAGAAGCTCTACCACTCGGGGGAGTCCGACCTGGCCGACCTGCTCGAGGAGCAGGACGAGCACAGCATCACGGTCAAGGAGCAGAGCCTCGAGGAGGAGGTCACCGACCTCGCGGCCTCCGCCGACGGCGACGACGCCCCGATCGTCAAGCTGGTCAACCTGATCATCTACCAGGGCATCAAGGCGAAGGCCTCCGACATCCACGTCGAGCCGTTCGAGAAGCGGACGATCGTCCGCTTCCGCGTGGACGGGACGATGCACGAGGCGATGTCGCCCCCCAAGAAGCTCCAGGCCGCGATCGCGAGCCGCCTGAAGATCATGGCGAGCCTCGACATCGCCGAGAAGAAGCGCCCCCAGGACGGCAAGTTCCAGGTGAAGGTGGAGGGGCGCACCATCGACTTCCGCGTCTCGGTGCTCCCCACGCTGCACGGCGAGAAGGTCGTGCTGCGCATCCTGGACTCGAGCAACCTCGGCCGCGCCATCGAGACGCTCGGCTTCGAGCCGGTCGCGCTCGCCGACTTCAAGGCCGCCATCGACGCGCCCTACGGGATGATCCTCGTCACCGGGCCCACCGGCTCGGGCAAGACCACGACCCTCTACTCCGCCGTCAAGGAGATGCTGACGCCGGAGATGAACTTCGTCACGGTGGAGGACCCCGTCGAGTACACGCTCGAGGGCGTCAACCAGGTGCAGGTGAACCCCAAGCGCGGCATGACGTTCGCCGGCGCGCTCCGCTCGATCCTGCGTCAGGACCCCGACATCGTCATGGTCGGCGAGATCCGCGACACCGAGACCATCGAGATCGCCGTCAAGGCGGCCCTCACCGGCCACCTCGTGCTCTCCACCCTCCACACGAACGACGCCGCCAGCACGATCACGCGCATGCTCGACATGGGCGTCGACCCCTTCATGGTGAGCTCGTCCACGCTGCTCGTCTCGGCCCAGCGCCTCATGAGGAAGCTGTGCGAGCACTGCCGCGAGCCCGTCCCCGCGCCGCCGGACCGGCTGCTGGCGGTGGGCTACACCCGGGAGGAGGCCGAGTCGCGGCCCACGATCTACCGCGCCGTCGGCTGCCCGCGGTGCAACGCGGGCTACACCGGGCGCTTCGCCATCCTCGAGACCCTGCCCATCAAGGACGACATCAAGCGGATGATCGTGGAGGGGAAGGGCGCGCTCGACATCAAGCAGAAGGCCGTCGAGAACGGCATGGTGACGCTGCGGCGGTGCGCGCTCCTCAACGCCCTGCGCGGCAAGAGCACGATCGAGGAGGCGCTCCGCGTGACGCTGGACGAGCGCCGTCGCGCGCCGGCCGAGCCGGGCACCGAGAGCACCGCCGTCGCCGAGCACGCCCCGCACGTCGACTGACCCGTCCCCGTAGGAGCCGACCATGCCGAGCTACAAGTACAGCGCCATCGGGACCGACGGGCGCACCGTCAGCGGACGTCTGGACGCTCCCAACCGCACCGAGTGCGTGGCCGAGCTCCGCAAGCGGATGCTCACGCCGATCGACATCCAGGAGAAGGGGGGCGGAAAGGCCTCCCCCTCCCCGGCGCCGGCG
>CAZJJQ010000288.1:0-5628 GCA_964546345.1 uncultured Planctomycetales bacterium | reverse complement strand
CGCCGGCGGGACCGGGCCCTCGGCGGACGCAGGGCCACGCGGGCCCGTCGCGACGAGGAGCACGAGGGCCACGGACCACGGGGAGACCGGCGACGAGCGACGCATGCCGTGCCCGGAGTGTAGGTCCGCGCGCTCCCGAGGGGTATGGGGGATCGCGTCGCTTCCCGTCCTGACGACCGCCTCACCCCCGCCGCGGGCCCAGCACCTGGCGGTACATCGCGTACATGAGGCCCAGCCGGCGACCGCCGCGGCCCTGGCCCAGGCGGGGGGGGGAGAGCCCCAGGCGGTGCGCGCAGCTCTCCATCGAGCCGGGGGAGCCGCGCAGCCAGTCGGCCATCACGCGACGCAGGTCCACGGTGGGATGGAAGGGGGCGACGCCCGCCTCGTGCATCCTCGCGAAGGCGTACGTGCCCCACGACGCGAGCGTGTCGCCATCGCGGAGGAAGCCGCGGAAGGCGGCCCACAGCTCGTCGCGCGTCGTGCCGGCGAGGATCGCCTCGGCGCGCAGCTCGGTGTGCCGCTCGACCGACGGGGCGAGCGGGTGCGTGGGACGGGCGAGGTGCTCGAAGCGGCCGCCGTCGTCGCCCCGGATCGCGACCCAGTGGACGAGCTCGTCCGGGAAGCGGTCCTTCGCGTCCACCGGCCACGCGTTGCTCTCGGCGGCCACGACCACTACGCGCGCGGGGTCGGCGATGGCGTCCGGCGGCGCCCACACGGGCCGCAGCCGGCGGGCGAGCCGGCTGCGGTCGCGCGGCGAGCCGCCACGGGCCTCGTAGGCGATCTGCGCGTCGATCATGGCCCGGAACGGCACCAGCATCGCCTCGTAGGGGGCGGGATCGCCCTCGAGGAGGCCGAGCGCGTTCGAGACCGCCTCGATGGTCGAGAGGCACTCGGCGCGGGGCTCGCGACGGATGCGGTACTGGCTCGGCGTCGTGGGGGAGATCCCGTACCTCGGCAGCGCCGCGAGGGCGGGGTTGAGCTTCACGAGCTTGCTCGCCGTGGACCACGTGCCGTCCACGACGAACAGGGTGAGGGGACCCTCCGGCGGGTCGGTCGCGAGGTCCTTCGCGTCGGGGCCCGGCCAGAGCAGCACCGGCCGCCGCTCAGGGTCGGTGAGGGCCCGGACGACCTCGGGGTGCGTCTCGACGTGCGTCCCCACCACGACCTTCGAGCCCGCGAGGCAGCGGGCGGCCATCTGCGCCGTGCCTATGGCCATCCTCCGCTCGCGCGGGTGCTGCACCACGAGCACCTTCGTCCGCGGCGCGAGCGCGGGCAGGTGCGCGCAGACGCACACGCCGACGGGCCGGCGGCACCGCTCGCACAGCGCACGGGGATGGACCGGCGCGCGCTTCATGCGGGGGCTCCTTCGAGCGGCCACCGCAGCCGCCGCGCCAGCGCCGCGCGCCGGGGCGAACGTTCGACGCCCACGGCGTGGAAGCCGCGGGCGTTGGCAACCGCGAGCATGGTGCCCTGGCCGCAGAACGGGTCGATGACGGTCCCGCACGCCGTGGACCGGCGCAGGAAGTCGCAGACGGCCTCGCAGGCCGCCGTGCCCATGGCCTTCGACCACGGCATGTGGCCGAGCCCCGGCAGGACGTCGGGGGTCGCCTCCGGGATCCGCGTCGTGAGCCCCTTCGAGAACGCGAGCAGGTGCGCGTAGCCCGGCCGTCCGTAGGTCGCCGTGCCCGGCGCCGCGCGGCACACGATCTTGTGGAACAGGCAGGCCGCGCCCGCCCGCTCCGCCCCCAGGCCGACGAGGAAGCCCTTGTCCACCCACCGACCCTCGCGCCGCACGTCCGTCTGGTAGAAGACCGACACCGATCCCGCCGCGGTGCGCTCGCAGACGAGCGCCGCCGTGTCCACGAACCAGGCCCTCCACGCCTCGAAGGACAGGCTCCTCAGCTCCGAGGCGTCGGGCAGCGACGTGACGACCGCGTCCGCGTCCGTGAGCGCGCTCGCCCGCAGCCAGGCGAGGCCGTCGCCCTCGTGGATCGTGCGCGACGGTGCGGGCGCGGGCGGGGGCGGGACTCGAGGCTCCATGGGGGCGGCCCGCGGGGGCCGGGCGCGTCAGGCGCCCGGCGCGGACATCTCGCGCGGTCGCAGGAGGAGCAGGCACAGGAAGGCGAGGAGCAGCGTGCCCGCGAGCGACAGGGTCGCGAGCGCGTTGAGGATCGGGCTCGCGCCGCGTTTGACGAGGCCCTGGACCCGCATGGGCAGGGTGGGCTCGGACGCGGGCTGGAGGAAGAACGTCACCATGAAGTCGTCGAAGGAGATCGTGAACGCGAGGAGCGCCGCGGCGAGCAGCGCCGGCGCGAGGTGCGGGATCACGACGTGCAGGTTGGCGCGGAGACGCGAGGCGCCGAGGTCGCGCGCGGCCTCGACCAGCGTCGGGTCGAGCGATGCCATCCGCGCCCGCACCACGACGAGCCCGAACGCCGTGCCGAAGGTGCCGTGCGCGAGCAGCAGCCGCGGGAGCCCCTCGGGCACGCCCAGGAGCCCGAACGCGCCCGCCCACGACACGCCGAGCACGATGTCGGGCAGCACGATGGGCAGGGCCCAGAGGGCCGTCAGCGGCACGGCCACGAGACGCCGCGCGCCGCGCAGCCCGATGCTCGTCGCCGCCGACAGGACGACCGCGACGATCGCCGCGCCGACCGCCACGCGGAGGCTCAGCCCGAGCGGCGAGACGAGGCTCTGCGCCACGCGGTCGGTGCCCTCGAACAGGGTCGCGTACCACGTCGTCGAGAAGCCCTCCCACCGCGAGGTGTAGCGCCCGGCGTTGAACGAGAACGCCGCCAGCACCAGGACGGGCACGTAGAGGAACGCGATCGTCGCCCACCCGACGACGGAGAGGCCCCGGTTGCGGCCGCGCCTACGCACGGGCGGCCTTCCGGCCCCGGCCCGGGAGCAGGGCCAGGAAGGCCACCGCCGCCAGCGCGACGCCCAGCACGGCGCCGCGCGGCCCGTTGCGGCCCGACAGGAACTCCGTCTGGGTGAGCTGGCCGATCATCCAGGTGTCCTTGCCACCCAGCAGGTCGGGCGTCACGAACGCCGCGAAGCTCGGCACGAACACCAGCACCGCCCCCGCGACGATGCCCGGCGTCGTGAGCGGGAGCGCCACCTGCGCGAACGTGCGCACGGGCCCCGCCCCGAGGTCGCGCGACGCGGCGAGCACGTCGCGGTCGAGCCGGTCCACCGCCACGTAGATCGGGAGCACCGCGAAGGGCAGGTACCCGTACACGAGGCCCACGACGACGGCGGTCTCCGTCGCGAGGAAGCGCAGGGGGCCCATCGACATCGCGTCCAGCGCGGTGTTGACCGGGCCCTCGTTGCCGAACAGGAAGCGCCACGCGTACGTGCGCAGCAGGAACGACGTCCACGACGGGAGCACCACGAGGACGAGCCACAACGCCCGGTGCTTCGCGGGCGCGCGCGCGATCCACCACGCCACCGGGATCGCGAGCGCGATGCTGAGCAGCGTCGCGAGCCCCGCGATGGAGGCCGACCGCCACGCCGTCTTCCCGATCATCTCGCGCCGCTCGCCGAGCCACCGCCACGCCTCGAACGAGCCGTCGTAGACGACGCCGCCCGCGGGCGGCCGCGTCCCCGTGCTCATGGCGACCATCACCGCCAGCGGGAGCAGCAGCAGGACGAGCGCCCACAGCGACGGCCCCGCGAGCAGCGCGGCCCGGCCCCCGCCGCCCCCAGGATTCGCGGGAAGGGCCGCGCTCACGGCTCGTCCTCGGGGAGGAGCAGGACGTCCTCCGGGGCCACGGTCGCGCGCACGCGGTCGCCGGGGTGGAACGTGCGCCCCTCGACGGCCGCGCCGTGGAGGGTCTCGGGCCCGGGGCCCGCCGTGAACGTCACCCGCGTGAGGGCGCCGAGGAAGGCGGTGCCGACGACGGTCCCCTCGAGGAGGTGGGGGGCGGCGGGGGGAGGGGACGCCGCCGGGGCCGGCTCGACGAGGAGGCGCTCCTCGCGGATCGCGGCCACCGCCGCGCCGGGGCGCGCCTCGGCCGCCACGAGCCGGAGCCCGCCCGCGGTGGAGAAGGTCCGGCCGCCGTCGGACACCGTGCCGCGGAGGAGGTTGCTCACGCCGAGGAACGCCGCCACGAACGGCGTCGCCGGGCGGCGGTAGAGGTCGGGGGGCGCGCCCTCCTGGATCAGGCGTCCGCCGCGCAGCACGGCGACGCAGTCGGCGAGGCGGAACGCCTCCTCCTGGTCGTGGGTGACGTGGAGGAAGGTGAGCCCGACCCGACGGTGGAGGTCGCGGAGCTCGTCCTGCATCGTGCGCCGCAGCTGGAGGTCGAGGGCGCCGAGCGGCTCGTCGAGGAGGAGGAGGGCCGGGCGGGGCACGATGGCGCGCGCGAGCGCGACGCGTTGGCGCTCGCCGCCCGAGAGCGTCGTGACGGCGCGGCGACCGTACGAGCCGAGACGCACCATGTCGAGCGCCTCGGCGGCGCGACGGCGGCGCTCGGCGCGGGGGACCCCGGCCATGCGCAGCGGGAACGCGACGTTCTTCTCCACGGAGAGGTGCGGGAAGAGCGCGTACTGCTGGAAGACCGTGTGGACGGGGCGCTTCTCGGGGGGCAGCCCCGAGACGTCCTGCCCGTGGATGCGGACCACGCCTTCGTCCTCTACCTCGTGCCCGCCGACGATCCGGAGGAGGGTGGACTTGCCGCAGCCCGAGGGGCCGACGAGGGCGAAGAACTCCCCCGCCTCCACCGAGAGATCGACCCCCCGGAGCGCCGGGGCGCCCGCGAAGGCCTTGCGGATTCCGAGGCACTCGAGGTCGTACTGCGGCACGGCGGGGAAGGCTACGCCCTGGGGGGGTGGGGTCAAGCCTGCCGCGGCGAAGCGCCGAAGCGGTCGGGGGAGAAGGCCGAAAGGCGCGCGTCGTCGCGGCCGAACACCGCGTCGGCGACCAGGCGCCCGGTGAGGTCGGCGAGGAGGATCCCGTTGCGGAAGTGGCCGGTCGCCACGAAGAGCCCGGGCCTCGCCGCCACGCGGCCGAGGGCGGGCAGCCCGTCGGCGAGGCGGGGGCGGAAGCCGGCCCAGGCCTCCGCACGCGGCAGGCCGGCGACGTCGGGCACCAGGGCCGCCGCGTCGGCCACCATCCGGTCGAGCGCCGCGGGATCGACCCCGCGATGGAAGCCGACGTCCTCGGCGGTGGTGCCCGTCACCAGGCCGTGCCCGCGGTGGGGGACGGAGTAGGCGATGCCGCGCTTGACCACGTGGCGGAGGAAGCCGTCCGGCGCCGCGAGCCGGAGCATCTGCCCCTTCACGGGCTTCGTCGGGAGCACGAGGCCGCTCGACCTCGCGAGGGCTTCGCTCCACGCGCCGGCGGCGAGGACCACCGCGTCGGCCTCGAGCGTCGCGCCGCCGGCGCGCACGCCGGTGACGCGCCCCGCGCGCTCGACCACGGCGTCCACCGGCGTCTCGATGCGCACGTCGAGCCCGTGCCGCGTGCACGCTTCGCGCAGGGCGGTCCACAGGGCCCGGTTGTCGAGGCGCGCCTCCGAGAGGTGGAGCGCGCCCAGGATGCCGGGCGAGAGGCGGGGCTCCCGCGCGCGTGCGGCGGCGGGCTCGAGGAGCGTCGCGGGCAGGCCGGCGCCGGAGAGGAACGCG
>CAZJJQ010000287.1:0-5628 GCA_964546345.1 uncultured Planctomycetales bacterium | reverse complement strand
AGCTCCGCCTCGGCGGGGTCGATCTCGTCCTTCCCGTCCTTGCCCTTGCCGTCCTTGGCCTTCCCGTCCTTCGAGTCCTTGCCGTCCTTCTCCTTGGTGTCCTTGTCCTTCGCCGGGGGGGCGTCCTTCGGGGCAGCCTTGTCCTTCGCGTCGGCGTCGGGGGCGGAGTCCTTGGGCTTCGCGTCGTCGCCGCCGGAGGCCTTGCCGCCCTTCTTGCCGGCCTTCGCCGCCGCCGCGGCCTCGGCGTCGTCCCGGACCTTCTGCTCCGCGGCGGCCCGGATCGCGAGCACGCGCGTCAGGCCGAGGAGCAGGTCGTCCTTGGGGCACTCCTTGTCCTCGTCGAGGTGCGCGAGGGCCTCCGCCCCCTTGCCGAGGGCGATCTTGCAGAACACCCGGCCGATGCGCGCCCCCACGAGCTTCGGATCCATCTTGAGCGCCTTCTCGAGCGACTCGAGGGCGCCTTCGAAGTCGCCGGAGCGTTCATGGACGAACGCCTGGAAGGTCAGGTCGGCGGCGCTGCCCCGCATCTGGACGAGCAGGTCCACGGCCGCCAGCGCCTCGGTCAGTTTCTCGTCCACCTCGGACTTCACCGCGAGCGGCTCGAGCTCCTCGAGCTTCGTCGTCGCGGCCTCCGGGGGCAGCTTCGGCTCGGGCGTGCCGACGGTCGGGCCTTCGCCCGCCCCGGGCTTGACGACGGTCCGACGCAGCTTGAGGAAGGCCTTGTCGATGATCTTGTCGACGATGCCCGAGACCATGTACTGGAGCGCCCCGTCCAACCGCTCGGTGGTCTCGGCCGCGAGCCACGCGATGCGGGCCTTGCTGGCCTTGGACGAGGTCTGGTTGCCCTTCGACGTACC
Source organism: uncultured Planctomycetales bacterium (assembly GCA_964546345.1). GTDB lineage: Bacteria > Planctomycetota > PLA2 > PLA2 > JAEUHO01 > JAYTCP01. The sequence continues at coordinate 4,771 of CAZJJQ010000287.1, read as the reverse complement.
GGTCGTCGCGCCGGCCGTGCCGTCGGTCGGCTTCGCCTTGGGCGTCGTGGGAGGGGGCGGAGGCTTCGGGGGAGGTGCCGGCTTCGGGGCCGGAGTGGGCGCCTTCGGCGGCGCGCTCGAACCTCCGGTGGAGCCGCCGGTGGAGCCGCCGCTCGAACCGCCGGAACTCCCGCCGCTGCCGCCGCCCGAACCACCACCACCACCGCCACCGCCACCGCCACCACCCATTCCACCGCCACCACCGCCACCGCCACCCATGCCAGGGGGCGGTCCCATGCCGCCGCCACCGCCGCCACCTCCACCGCCCATGCCGCCGCCACCACCACCGCCTCCGCCACCACCGCCACCCATGCCACCGCCACCGCCTCCACCGCCGCCCATACCGCCACCGCCGCCACCCCCGCCACCACCACCCATGCCTCCGTTCGTCACGGAGTCGGCGTCGGCCTCGGGATCCGCCTGCAGGTCCGCGACGGGCGCGCTCCAGGCGGAGCTGCCCGCGACCCGGGCGCCGAGTCCGAAGGCCGAGGCGCGCGCCTCGGATCTGCCGCCGAGCCCGCTCCCGATGGAGACGCCGAGCAGGGCGAGGATGGACGCCGCGAAGATCGGGGCGGGCAGATTCCTCATGGATGCGGCCTTCATCGTCACGACCTCCGTCCGGAACCCTGGCGAAGCGGGGATAGACCCGGGGCCTGGACTCCTCATCCTATTGCAAACCCCGATCCCACGCACCGGTTGCGGTCCTTCCCAGGATTTCGCCGGCTCCGTTCCCCCAGGCATCGGTTCCCTCGTGCTGCCCCCGGACCGAACCCCCGAGGGCGTCGAGACTTCCATCGGCGGACTCACGGGACGAAAGGCCCTACCGGTCGGGAACCGGGAGGGGGAGGGAACCGTGAACGCCTGCCGGTTCGTAGCCTCCCCCTCCGCTTGCAGGTTGCCTGCATACCAGGACTTTCGACTAGTTCTGCGGGATTGGGCCTCGCAGTGGGGATCCCGGAGGGCCCCGCCGCGCCGCCGGGGGAGGTCGAGCGGCCTCCGTCCCGTCGCCGAGCGCGCTCCCGCACGCGGGCCCGTGCCGTGGACGGCACGCGCCGGGCGCGGCGGGCCACGCGGGCGGGACGCACCGGATACGGCCCGTACGCGACAGGGGCAGGTGCACCGCTGCTCCCGTCTCCGCCCCCCCGTCGGGTCCAGGAGCGTCCGCCGCCCCGCGCCGCCGCCTCCCTCCCCCGCCGCCCCCACCTTCCCAGGACGGGTCCGCCTGCGCCGCCGTCCGCCCTACTCGTAGATCATCCACAGGGGCCCCGGGAAGAGCCACGAGAGCCCTTCGCGGAGCCGGTCTCGCCAGTTCTCCCAGTTGTGGCCGTCGCGGGACTCGACGTACCGCACGTCCATCCCCGTGCCCTGCAGGAAGGGCACCATCGATCGATTCTCGTAGATGAGGCTCTCGTAGACCCCGCAGGAGACGAAGAGCTTCTCCGTGGGTCTCCCGGGCCGCGCACGGAAGCTGTTCACGAACGCGACCACGGGCTCGAAGAGAGGGCCCCGGTAGGTCCGACCGATGTCGGTGAACGCGAACGACCCCGACTGCAGCAGGAGCCGGCCGAACGTCCTGGGGTAGCGCCATGCGGTGGCGAGCGAGGCGACGGCGCCGAGGCTCGCCCCCATGAGCCCGCGCGAGGCGGGGTCCTTCGAGACGGGCAGCATGTCCTCGAGGGCGGGCACGAGGTCCTCGGCCACGAAGCGCGCGTGGGCCGGGTCGGCCATGTACTCCTTCATGCGGTCGGGCGACTGCGTGCAGGCGACGATCATCGGCGGGATCTCGAGCCGATGGATCAGGTTGTCGAGCACCGTCTTCAGGCCGGAGAAGCGCAGGTAGTCGGCGCCGTCGTGGGCGACGAGCAGCGGGTAGCGCCGCGTCACGCGCATGCGGGCCGGGAGGTAGACGGTGACGTGGCGGCGCCCGCCGAAGGCCTTGCTCTCGACGTCGTGCTCCTCGAGCGTGCCCGGACGCGCCTCCTTGTCCTCGAGGGTCCACTCGGGGACCTCGTGGCCGCTGCCGTAGCAGACGCTGTTGGCGCCGTAGGGATCGTGCGCCACGCGCGGGTTGAGCGGGTCGCGGATGAGGCGCTGGTGGCCCCCGCGCTCGACGTGGAGCTTGTACTCCATGCGCGAGCCCGGCGGCAGGTCGAGGACGAGGTACCAGAGGTCGGTCCACGGCATCCGGGTGAAGGCCTGGAACGTGGGCAGGCCGTAGATGCCGTGCCAGAGCTTCACCGCCTCGGCCTCGCCCCGGTAGACGAACGTGACGCGGTCGCCCTCGACGATGGGGAAGGTGTTGGCGCCGAGGAAGGCGTCCACGGTGCCGTCGCCCGGCCCGCGTCCCTGCTCGAGCGCCTCGATCTTGAGCGTCACGGGGCGACGACCTCCGCGACGCTGCCGTCCGGGCGCAGCTCGCGGGCGAGGCGGACCGTGGGCTGCCCCTCGGCGTCGAAGTCCACGCGCGCGTGGTCGTCCATCGCGAGGCAGCGCAGGGGCGCGAACCGGCGCGCGAGGAGCGACACGCGCACGGCGTCGTCGGTGCGCAGGCGTCGGCGCGCATGCGGGAAGGCGAGCACCCCGCGACAGAGGCCGAGGCCGTCGTCGAGGATCTCGGCGTTGCCCGCGCCCTGGGGCGGCGAGTCGTGGAACAGGACGACCTGCTCGCCGGCCACCATCGCGCCCGCGCTCCAGGCGAACACCGGCATGGAGCCCGAGAGCTCGGCCACCCCGAACAGCCGGAGCCGGTCGAGCAGGACCGACACGTGGCCGCCTGCGAGCGCCAGCGCGTCGCACCCGGCCAGCACCTCGGCGAGCTCCTCGCGGTGCTCCGCGACCACGGGGCGCGCCTCGGGCCGCCACTCGGCGTCGAACGCGGCCCGGATCCGGGTCAGGCGCTCGCGGTGGTGCCGGTCGAGCTCCCGCACGCCGTCGAGGGCCGAGGCCACCTCCGGCTCGAGCAGGTCGGCGTCGGTCGTGGACGCGAGGAGGGCCCGCACCGCGTCCTTCTCGAACGCGAGCCGCACGCGGTAGAGGTCCTGGAGCTTGCGCTTGCGGTCCAGGAGGTCGCCGTACGCCAGGAAGAGCTCCGGGTCGCGCTGGAAGACGTCCTCGCCACGCTGGTGGAGCCGCAGGTTGACCGTGGGCCGGCGCAGGTGGGCCGAGAGCTCGTCGATCTCGTCCTCGCGCTCCTGCCAGCCGGCCGTCACCGCCGCGACCGCGCCCTCCACGCCGACGGCGTCCACCGCCTCGACCAGGGTCGGCTTGAGGCGCTGGGGCCCGAGCAATACAATCCGGCGCATCGCCCCCGATGCTATCCGCGGAACGGCGTACCTCGTACGAACGCGTGGCGGGTCCCGGGCGCCGGAGCCGCCCCATGCACGTCCTCTTCGTCGAACCCCGTTTCCCTGCGAACCAGCGGCAGTTCGTGCGCGCGCTCCACGGGATCGGCGCGAAGGTCACCGGCATCGGGGAGGCCCCCGTCGAGGCCCTGGGCGACCAGCTCCGGGGCTGGCTCCACGCCTACGAGCAGGTCGGCTCCGTCTGCGACGAGGACGCCATGCTCGCCACGGTGCGCAGGATCCAGGCGCGCGAGTGGGTGGACCGCCTCGAGGCCACCGTCGAGGCCCACATCCTCCCCGTCGCGCGCGTGCGCGAGGCCGCCAAGATCCCGGGCACCACCTACCAGACCGCCTGGCTCTGCCGGGACAAGCCCTCCATGAAGGAGGTGCTGCGGGCCGCCGGCGTCCCCACGGCCCGGTCCACCGGCGCCTCCTCCGCCGCCGAGGTCCGCGCGTTCGCGGCCGAGGTCGGCTACCCCCTCATCGTCAAGCCCCGCAGCGGCGCGGGGGCGTCGGGGACCACGAAGGTGACCGACGCGGCCGGCCTCGAGGCCGCCATCGCCGAGGCGCGCTTCGACCGCGGCGCCTCCGTCGCCGTCGAGGAGTTCATCGAGGGCCACGAGGGCTTCTACGACACCCTGTCGGTCGCCGGGCACGTCGGGCACGACTTCATCAGCCACTACTACCCCAACGTCCTCGAGGCCATGCGCACGCGCTGGATCTCGCCCCAGATCGTGGTGACCAACCGCCTCGACGCGCCCGGCTACACCGCGCTCAAGGTCATGGGCGCCGACGTCATCCGCGCCCTCGGGATCGGGACGAGCGCCACCCACATGGAGTGGTTCTACGGCCCGCGCGGGCTCAAGTTCTCCGAGATCGGCTGCCGTCCCCCCGGCGTGGGCGCCTGGGACCTCTACAGCGCCGCGAACGACTTCGACCTCTTCACGGAGTGGGCTCACGCCATCGTGAACGGCCGGGTCGCGACACCCCCCTCGCGTCGCTACGCCGCGGGCATGATCGCGCTGCGCCCCGATCGCGACGGCCGCATCACGGGCTACGAGGGCGTCGAGCGGCTGCACCACCGCCACGGCCCGTGGATCATCGACATGCACCTGCCGCCCCCGGGCACGCCGACGCAGCCCGTCGAGGCCGGGTACATGGCCAACGCCTGGGTCCGCATGAAGCACCCCGACTACGACGTGCTCCGCGGAATGCTCGACTTCGTCGGCCAGACGGTGCGCGTGCGCGCGGGGTAGCCCGCCGCTACGGGCGCTTCTTCCCCTTCTTGCCGCCCTTCGGAGGCTTCGGCGGGGCCGGCGAAGGCGGCGGCGCGGCCTTCGCGGGAGAGGCGGGCGGGGCGCTCGCGGCCGCGGCCTTCGGGACGGGGCCCG
>CAZJJQ010000286.1:0-5645 GCA_964546345.1 uncultured Planctomycetales bacterium | reverse complement strand
CGGCGCGCGCGTACCTGGGCCGTCCCACCGGAACCGGGCCGGTCCAGGCCGTGCGCGGCATCCTCGCGGAGACGCGCCCCGAGGCGCTGCAGGCCTCCGTGCGCACGCGGGCGGAGTCGCGCATCGTGCACAGCCTGCGGGACGGCGGGACGGAGTCGGCGCTCACCCTCGCGCTGCACGTCCTGCAGGGGAAGGCGGCCTTCGTGGACCTGTCGCTGCCCGAGGGCGTGGCGGTGCTCGAGGCCGCCGGCCCCGAGGTCGCGCGATGGGAGACGGGCGACGGGCGCCTCCGTCTCGTGTTCGTGCGCCCCCTGGAGGGGAAGGTGGGGCTCACCGTGCGCACCTTCCGTCCCGCCGCCGCCCCCGAGCGGCGGGAGGTCGTGCCGGAGCTCTCCGTGCGCGACACGACAGGGGAGAGCGGCCTCGTGGTCGTCAACGGCGACGCGACGTTGCGGCTCGAGGCGGAGGAGGGGCCGGCGCTCTTCCGCACGGGGCGGCCGGCCGAGCCGGACGCCGCGGGGCCCGACGCCGTCGGCCGGGTGCTCGGCGCGTGGCGGTTCGCCGCGCGGCCCGCGCCGCTCACGGTGCGCAGCGAACGGTCCCAGGCGCGCACCGAGCTCGACACGTCGATGCGCGTCACGTTCGGCGACGAACGCGTGCGGTCGGTGGCCCTGGCCCGCGTCCGGGTCCAGCGGGCCCCCGTGGGCGAGCTCGCGTTCGCGCTGCCCGGCGTGGACGAGGTGCGGGCCGTGGATGCCCCCGGGCTCTCCACCTGGTGGATCGACGGCCAGGGCGAGGCCCGCCGGCTGCTCGTGCGGTTCTCGGACCTCTTCGAGGGCGAGCGGACGGTCACGATCCGCCTCGAGCGCCGCCTCGGCGGCGTGCACGACGGTCTCGCGCTGCCGCGGCTCTTCCTGGAGGGAGCCCAGGGCGACCGCGGCGAGCTCGTGGTGTTCGCCTTGCCCGACGTCGAGCCGCTCCCGGGCACGGCGGCGGGCTGGAAGAGCCTGCCGCCCACGCGCCTCGAAGGGCAGACGTCGGAGGTGCCGGGCGGGCGCGCCACCCATGCCTTCGGGTGGGACGCGCCGGTGTCCGCCCCGCTCGTCGTCGCGCTGCGCGTCCCGGAGCAGGAGGTGGAGGCCGTGGTGGTCTCGCAGATCTCCCCGAGCGACGAGGAGCAGCGGCTCGAGCACCTGGTGGTGTTCGACGTGCGTCGCGGCGCCACGGACCGGCTCGCGGTGTTCGTGCCCGACGGCGGCCTCGCGGCGAGCGACGTCGTGCGCGCGCGCGACCTGCGGGAGCTCCGGTTCGAGCCGGCGACGCGCACGGACGCCGACGGAGCGGAGGTGAAGGGCCGGCTGTACCTCCTGCGGCTGCAGTCGCGCAAGGGCGGGCTCGTCGAGGTGACGGTCTCGCAGCGCTGGCCCTCCGGCGGGGTCGTCCACGTCGTGCGCCCCGACGGGGTGAAGGCGACGCGGTGGTTCGGGCTCCTCCGCACGTTCCTCGACGGAGAGGTGGAGGCGCGCGTCACGGCGGGCGCGCCCGATCCCGTGGAGTGGGCGGACCTGCCGTTCCTGCCCACGGGCCTCGAGCGGACGGCCGTCCTGCGGACCTACGCGGCGCGGGCGCCCTACCTCGTCGACGTGCGCGCGCGACGGCACCGGATCGAGGCCCAGGCCGACGCCGTGGTCCTCTCCGCCCGCGCGGACGGGGTGGTCGGGCTCGACGGCGAGGTGCGCGTACGCGTGCGCTACCGCCTCTTCAACCGCGCGCGGCAGTTCCTCCCTCTGCGGCTGCCCGCCGACGCCGTGCTCTACGGCGCCGTGGCCGCCGGGGTGCCCGTGAAGCCGCTCCAGGGGAGCGACGGGCACGTCCTCCTGCCCGTGCCCAAGGTGCCGCTCGGCGGCGCCGGGTACGAGGTGTCCATCACCTACCGGGCTCCCGTCGGACGCCGGTTCGAGCGAGGGGGCTCCGGCACCCTGCTCCTGCCCCAGGTGGTCGGGGTGGAGGTGGATCGCACCGTGATCTCCCTGCGCGTGCCCTCGGGCTACACGTACGCGTTCGACACGAAGATGAGCGAGTCCACCGAGCGGGAGGCCGTGGGAGACGTCGTCGAGGCGTCGCTCCGCGAGGCGCAGGAGGTCCTGAAGGTCGCCCAGACCGGCACGCTCGAGCAGCGCCGGCTCGCGTGCGCGACCACCACGCCGCTCGTGGACGGGGCGCGCCAGCGCCTCGCCGACTACAAGCAGCGGGGGGCGTCGCGCGAACGCGTGGCCCAGCTCGAGACCGAGCTCACGAAGCTGGCGCAGGTCCAGGCCGAGGCGCTCACGCGCTGCGAGATGGACGCGACGGTCGCGAGGAACGAGGAGCGGTTCGAGGCCAACACGCAGTCGGGGTCGAACGCGAACGGCCAGGCGCTCCTCGCCTACCTGGGCGAGCAGGCCGGCGGGGAGGGGGAGCGCCAGGTACCCCCGCCCGGGGCGGAGCTGGGCGCGAACTGGGGCTTCAACGGCGAGAGCGGCGACGGGGGCGGGGGGGGCGGCGCCGGCAAGAACAAGGAGCTCGTCGAGCTGAAGCAGCGCCTGCAGGGTGCGCTCGAGCAGCGCGGGCTCGAGGAGCGGCGCAAGAACGCCGCCCAGCAGGAGGCGGAGCCGCAGGGGGCCACGCGGAGGCTGCCGGGCGAGGGCCGGGCCTCCGCGCCGCAGCAGACCCTGGCCGACGAGGAGACGCTGCGGGTCGATCAGAGCCGCAACAACGTGCTCCTCAACGACCGCCTGAGACAGGTGGAGGGGACCTACCGGGGCGGGTGGAGGGGCGGCGTGGCGGACGCGGCGAAGGCCCCGGGCGTCTCGGGCCCGGCGAGCCCGAGCTCGGGTCCGGCAGGCCTCCTCCCCGGCCGCCTCGGACCGGCCGGCGGCCCCGCCGACGGGATCGACGACGCGGCGGCGGCCGCGCGGGTCGGGCTCATGGGGGTGGATGTGCCCCTGCCCACGGACGGCATCGTCTACTGGTTCACGGGCGCGCGCGCCGGCGCGGCGGTGAGCTTCGACGCGTCGCGGGAGGGGATGTCCCCTTGGCTGCGGGCCCTGCTCTCCCTCGGCCTGTTCGGCGCCTTCGGTTTCGGGCTCGCGCGGCTCGCGCGCCGTTCGGGGTCGTCCCGGGGGCGTTAGGGCCCCCGTCGTCCGGGCGGTCGTCGATCAGTCGAACAGCTTGCGCGCGAGGTAGACGTGCTCGAGCGCCGTCTGCTGGGCGCGTTCCTGCAGGTTCGCAGCGGCCGCGTGCCCGCCGGCGGTGTTCTCGAAGAGGAGGAACGGGAGGCCCATGGCCTGCATCCGGGCCGCCATCTTCCGCGCGTGCACCGGGGTCACGCGATCGTCGTTCGTCGAGGTGACGAAGAACGGCTCCGGGTAGGCGACCCCTGCCCGGAGGTTGTGGTACGGGGAGATCTTCCGCAGGAAGGCGGCCTCCTCGGGGACCTCCATCGAGCCGTACTCTCCGACCCAGGAGGCGCCGGCGCCGATCTTGTCCATCCGCAGCATGTCGAGCAGCGGCACCTCGATGAGCACCGCCCGCCAGAGCTCCGGGTGCTGGATCATCTCCACCCCCATGAGCAGGCCCCCGTTGGAGCCTCCCTGGATCCCCAGGCGACGAGGGGAGGTGATCTTGCGCTCGACCAGGTCCTTCGCCACCGCGGCGAAGTCGTCGTAGATGAGCTGACGACGGGTCTTGAGCCCCGCCTGGTGCCACGCGGGGCCGAACTCGCCCCCGCCCCGGATGTTGGCGAGCACGTACACGCCGCCCCGCTCGAGCCACAGCTTCCCCGTGGCCGCCGAGTAGAAGGGCAGCATGGACACCTGGAACCCGCCGTACGCGTACAGGACCGTGGGGTTCGAGCCGTCGGGCTTCATGCCCTTCGGATGGACCACGAAGTAGGGGATCTTCGTGCCGTCGCTCGACCCGACCTCCAGCTGCTCCACCTCGAGTCGGCCCGCGTCGAAGCGCGGGGGGAGGGCCTTCACCGACGTCGCCTGGGCCGTGGCCGCGTCCGCACGCCAGAGCCGCGTGGGCTCGAGGAAGCCCTCCACCCCGAAGTACACCGTGTCGTCGAGGTCGCTCGAGGCGGAGACCTCCACGGCGGAGCTGTGGGCCACGGGCAGGGCGGCCTTCGTCCACCCCCCCGCGCCTCGGGAGAGGCTCCAGAGGCTGCCCTTCACGTGGTCGTAGAGCGCGACGACGACCCGGCTCCGCGTGACCGCGACCTGCTCGATCGACTGTCGCGGCCCCGGCGTCACGAGGACCTCGGGCCGCGGGGGACGACCCGCCAGCAGGTCCTTCGCGTCGAGGGCGATCAAGGCACCCTGCGGGAGCGGCTCCGCGCCCGGGGCCGGCGTCCACGCGTCCTCGATCGTTACGAGGAGACGCCCGCCCAAGAGCCCGCGGACGGTGTGCTTGAGCGGCAGCGGCGTCCGGACGGCCCCGCCCGGCGTGAGGACGTGCGTCTCCGTCTCGAAGAAGCTCACGGCCCGCACGATCAGGGGCAGCGTCCCGCCCTGGGGGTCGTGCAGGACCATGGCGCTCGTCGCGACGTCGGTGGGCGCGCCCCGGAAGACCTCCTTCGCCTCCTCGAGGGGGCGCCCGCGCCTCCACGTCTTCACGATGAAGCCGTAGCCGGACTCGGTCAGGGTCCCCGGACCCCAGTCGCGGTCGAGGATCAGGGTGTCGGCGTCCAGGTAGTCCGCGTTCTGCTTCGAGCTCGGCAGCCGGAAGCCGTCCGCGACGAACGCCTTCTTCGCCAGGTCGAACTCCCGCACCACGCTCGCGTCCTCGCCGCCGGCGGAGAGCGAGACGAGGCAGCGATCGTAGGGGGGCGGGCAGGCGACGCCGCCCCACACCCAGTCCGCGCCCTCGGCCTTCGCCAGGGCGTCGAGGTCGATCACCGTCTCCCACGGCGGCTCGGCCGTGGCGTAGCCGGCCTGCGTCGTGCGCCGCCACAGGCCGCGCACGTGCTGCTCGTCCTGCCAGAAGTTGTAGACGTCCTTCCCGATCAGCGTCGGGTACGGGATGCGATCCGTCGCCTGCACGATCTCGAGCGCCTGCGCGTGGAAGCCGGCGTAGCGCGGATCGCCCTTCAGGAGCGCGAGCGAGCGCGCGTTCTCCCGCTCCACCCACGCGAGGGCCTTCGTCCCGCGCACCTCCTCGAGCCACGTGAACGGGTCGTCGTCGGTCATGGGCGGGGGATCCGCGAGGACGGGGCGGGCGCACAGCGCGAGGAGGACGAACGCGGGCAGGGCACGGAGCATGGACGTCCTCGCGCGGGGGCCGAGCGCGACATCATGGGCGCCGAGCGTGCCGCCGCAAGCGAAACCCCGAAATCGCCCTCCCCCCGCCGCCCCCCGCCGCCCCCCGCCTCCTCCGCCCGCGGCCCCCCGTGTCCGCCCGGCGCCGCCGGCCGGGGCCGGCCGGGGCCGCCCGTGCGACCCCGACCCGCCCGCGATCCCGATGCCGGTCAGTACCGGTAGTGGCTCGGCTTGAACGGCCCCTCCACGGGCACGCTCAGGTAGGCCGCCTGCTTCTTGCTGAGCTTCGTGAGCCGGACGCCGAGCTTCTCGAGGTGAAGCCGGGCGACCTTCTCGTCGAGGTGCTTG
>CAZJJQ010000285.1:0-5665 GCA_964546345.1 uncultured Planctomycetales bacterium | reverse complement strand
CGGCCCTCGTCGCGCGGCCACGCTGCTCGCGGCGGCGCTCGCGTGGGCGTGTGGCGCGTGCGCGGTCCGGCCGCCCTCCGCCCCTCCTCGCGCGGCGCACCGGATCCCCACCGACGTCGAGGCACGCTACGTGAGCCCCGGGGCTCCGCACCTCCCGGAGGTCCTCACCGTCGGGCGGACCCGGGTGGCGACGCGCTCGGAGGTCACGCTCGCGCCGCGCCTCGGCCCCTCGCCGAGGCCGTGGGAGCGTCCCCCGATCCGGTGCCTGTGGGTGCGCCCGCACGTGGCCGACGCGCGGCGGTGCCCCGTGGTCGTGATCTCGCCGATCCTCGGCGACGACACCCTGTTCGTGGACGGCGTCGCGGAGCGCTGCGCGCGCGAGGGGTGGCACGGCGTGATCGTGCGCCGGGGAGAGGTCGCCTACGATCCGCGCTTCGGCGTGGAGCAGGTGGAGGACCGGCTGCGTTCGTCCGTGGCACGCCAACGCGAGGTGGTGGACTGGCTCGTCCACCGCGCGGACGTCGATCCGGGACGGGTCGCGGCGTTCGGCATCAGCGCGGGCGGCATCCAGACCGCCATGAGCCTGGGCAGCGACCCGCGGTACGTGGCGGGCGTCGTCGCGCTCGCGGGGGGGCCGCTCGCGGACGTGTTCCTCGACACGGAGGAGGGCGACATCCGTCGTCCGGTCGGCGAGGCGCTGCGGGCGACGGGGCTGTCGCGCGACGCGCTGCGCGCGCGCATGCACGAGGTGATCCGCACGGACCCGGTCCTCCTCGCGCCCTACGTGGACCCCGACCGGGTGCTGCTGGTGATCGCGACGAAGGACCACTCGGTGCCCACGGTCACGGGCGAGCGCCTCCACCGGGCCCTGGGCGAGCCCGCGGTCATCCGCGTCCCGTTGGGGCACTACGGCACGATCCTCGCCCTGCCGTTCCTGACCAGCCGGGCGTTCGAGTTCCTCCGGCGACGCCTGGCCTGACCGACGGCGGAGGCGCGCGGAAGGGCCGCGCCCGCACCCGAACGCGACGCCCCCGCCCCCCCGGGGTACCGTCGCCGCCTTCCCCGCCGAGGTCCCCCATGCTGCGCACCCTCCCCGCCCTCGTGGCTGCGTCCCTGCTCGCCGTCGTCTGCCTCGCCCGCCCCGCCCGGGCCGACGAAGGGCAGGAGTGGTCGGCGCGTCACATCCTCGTCGCGTACCAGGGCGCGATGCGCAGCACCGCCACCCGCTCGAAGGAGGAGGCGCGGACCGCGGCGACGAAGGCCCTCGAAGCGGTGAAGGTCCCCGGCGCCGACTTCGCGGCGGTGTCGCACCAGTACAGCGACGATCGGGTCTCGGACGCCCAGGGCGGCTTCCTCGGCATCTTCGGCGACGGCGCCATGACGCCCGAGTTCCAGAAGGCGGTCGAGGGCCTGAAGGACGGGGAGATCTCCCCCACGCTCGTGGAGACGCCGTTCGGCTTCCACGTCATCCAGCGGCTGTCCATGGCGGACGCCGTGGGCATCCTCGGCCGGGAGACGGCCGTGCTCACGGGCGCCCTGTTCCCGTGGGCGGGCCTCAAGAGCGCGCAAGGCACCTCCCGGACCAAGGAAGGCGCGCTCGCGGACGCCACCGCCTCCGCGAAGGCGCTGCTCGAGGGGAAGCGGTTCCAGGACATCCCCGTGGCCCTCGCGGCCTCCCCCCTGTTCAAGCCGCAGTGGATGCCCCAGGCCCTGCGCCGCGGCATGATCAAGTCCGACTTCAAGATCCTCGAGGACAAGGGCTTCGCCCTCGAGATCGGCGGGGTTTCCGACCCGTTCGAGACGGCCGTGGGGTACGTGGTCCTGCGCCGCACCAAGTACTTCCGCATCCACGCGAAGCACCTCGTGGTCGTGCACTCGGGCTCGCCCGCGGCACGCGGCGTCCTCCGCACCAAGGACGAAGCGAAGGCGCGCGCGGAGGAGGCCCTCAAGAAGGTCGCCGCCGACCCGACCGCCTGGGCCAAGGTCGTGGCGGAGTACAGCGACGAGCCCATGGCGGGCGCGCGGGAGGGGGCGCTCCTCGTGGAGCCGGGTGAGCTGGTCGCGGAGTTCGAGGACGCGGTGCTCGCGCTGGCCCCCGGCGCCATGTCCGGCGTCGTCGAGACCGCCTTCGGCTACCACGTGATCCGCCGGCTCGACTGATCGGCGGCCGACGCGTCGCCCCAGGGACGCGAAGGGGCGCGACCGACGACCGGCCGCGCCCCAGGAGCGAGTCTTGAAGAAGGCCGCCCGGCGGACGCGGGCGGGGGCCGGAGTCGGGCCTACTCTTCCTTCTGGTGCGCCTTGTGGCAGACGGTGCATCGCTTGCCGATGGCGGCGAGACCGGCCTTCACGCCCTCCATGTCCTTCTTGAGGGCTGCCTCGCGCGCGGCCTCCGCGGCGTTGCGGTACTCGACGACCTGGGCCTTCCACGCGGCGAGCCCGGCCGCATCGTCGGCGCCGCGCGGCGGCTTCATGCCGAGGATCAGGTTGCCGCCCTCCACCATCATCGTGGTGCGCGCCTGGATCGCGATCCAGGCATCGTCGTCGCAGCTGGCGGCCTTCGACGCCTCCTTGAGGACGCCGAACACGCTGAGGGGGCCCTCGTTCATCGTGTACATGACGTCCTTGATCGCGGCCACCGGCTTCGGGGCGGGCGCGTCGTCGCCGCCCAGGGCCGGCACGGCGAGGCCGACGGCGAGGGCGAGCGAGGAGAGGGCGAGCAGGCGGGTGCGAAGGGTCACGGACATGCGGACGGCTCCAGGAAGAGGGGGGGACCGCGAGATTCTCTAGGAAGCAGGGACGATGGCGACGAGTTCTTCCGGCTCGGCGCCGCGAGGGGGGGAACCCCCGCGCCGAGGGCCCGGGAAACGCGAGGAGGCGCCGCTCGACGCCCGGCGCCGGGCCCGACGTGGGGCCGACGCGGCCCCGCGGCCGCACGAGGCCGGCGATCAGCGGACCGACACGGGACGGGTCGGCGCGCAGGCCGGCGGCGGAGGCGCAGGCGGGACGTAGGACGGGTTGCGCTGCCACTCCCAGCGCTCGGGGGAGACGCAGACGACGTGCGAGCGTCGCTCCTTCACCCCGGGAAGCTTCGTCTCCCGCCAGTACCCCGGGCGGACCTCGACCTCGCAGACCTCGGCCGAAACCTGGGCCGGGATCGTGACGACCTCCGTGCCGGGAGCCTGGACGCAGACTTCACGGGTGCGCACGCCGTTCACCGCGGGAACGTGCACGGTCTCGCAGGTCTTCGTACCGCAGCCGCAGGCGTCCTTCGACACCGTGACGCGCGTCTCGGTCCGGGCGGGGCACAGCTCCGTGCAGACCGGATCGGTACGCGTGGCACCCGGTGTGCGGATGACCTCCGTGGAGGCGGGCTGCACCACCACCGGGATCACCCGGGTCTCCATCAGCGGCGGCACCCATTCGCGCCGGACCGAAGGGCAGACCGTCTCGATCTCCTCCGTGACCGTCTCGTAGCGGGCGGGAACGAGCACCTTGCACCACGCCTCGCCGGGCCGGGCGGCGGGAGGGCGATCAGGGAGGGGCGTGGAGCACGCGGGTGCGGCGCAGCCGCAGGCTCCCCCCGTCGTGCCGCATCGGAGCGGACTGTCCACCTCGCACTGGTAGGACGCGAAGGACCGCCGGGGGCCGACGCCGCCGGCTCCGCAGGCCAAGGGGCTGTCCACCTCGCACAGGTACGAGCCGAGGGACCGGCGCTCTCCGGGCCCAGGGGCGCCGCACCCCGACGCGGCATCGGCCTCGCACGCATACGAGGCGAAGGAGCGCCGAGGGCCGACCCCGGTGCCGCCGCACCGGAGGGGGCTGTCCACCTCGCAGGTGTAGGAGCCGACGGATCGCCGCGCTCCGACCCCGGTGGCGCCGCACCGCAGGGGACCGTCCGCTTCGCAGGCGTAGGATCGGCTGGCCTGGCAGCCGGCAGCCCAGAACGAGGAGAGCAGGAGCGCTCCGAGGCCCGCGATGCGGAGCCCCGAAAGACGCAACGAGACACCCGGGCGCACCTCGGGCGTCGCGACGACGTGACGATCCATGCGGCGTAAACCTCCGTGCCGGGGCGTGCGGAATCGCACCCCGGAGCCACCCGGCGCGAAGTATACCCCCGGATGCATCGCCGGCCTCGGCCCCCCTTTCAGGCAGGTCATGCCCCGGGTGCCTGCGCGGGGAGAGCCCCCCATCGCCCCAGGCCGAAGGACCTGGCGCTGCGCCGGGGGCGCTGCGGGGCTGCGCCTCGGAGGGAGGACGCGGCCCCGCCGACCGGCCTGGGTCGGGCTCGCCCTGGACCCTACCGGCCGCCGGTCGCGGCCGCGAGGCGCTCGCGGGCCTTCGCCTCGAGGGAGGTCTCCTTGAAGTCCTCCACGATGCGGGTGTACTCGGCGATGCCCTTGTCGCGGGCGCCGGACCGAAAGAACGCCTCCGCCCGCGCGAACCGCAGCTCCTGTCGAGCCTGGGCGAGCCCCGCCAGACGGCTGACCGCGGCGCGAACGTCCGCCCCTACCGTCGCGTCCTTCAGGAGGGCCTCCGCGACTCGCAGCGCCCCACCGTAGTCCCCGTCCTCGACCAGGTCACGGGCCGGCGCCAGGGCGGCCGGGACCGCGCCCAGCTCGGCCACGCGGTACTTCCGGAGCTCCTCCTCGATCACGTTGCGCGGGAACCCGTTGCTGGCGCGGACGACGCCGTCCACCCCGATGATGTAGTTGCCGGGGAAGTGGTGGACGCCGTACCGGTCCGAGCTGCCCCCGTCGGGATCGCAGCCGACCGGGAACGTGAAGCCCTGCTGCCGAACGTACGGCGTCACGCCGGCGGCGCTGTCGATCACGACCGACAGGCAGACGACGCCGGAGCGCCCGAATCGATCGTGGAGCGCCTGGAAGTCCGGGAGCGTCGCGCGGCAGACGGGGCAGCCCGTGAGCCAGAACTTGAGGAGGACGACCTTGCCGCGCAGGGACGCCAGGGTGGTGCCGGCGGACGCGCCGTTGAGCCCCTCTCGGAGGCTGATCTCCGGCGCAGGCTGGCCGTCGAGGACGTTGCCACCGGCCTGCGCAGGCGCCGTCGCGAGGAACGGGAGCGCGGCCACGAAGGCGGCGAGAAGGAGACGAGCACGCATGGATGGGTCCTTGGCTACGGGGGCGACGCGACCGCGGCGCCGGGAAGGGAGCACACGGGAGTGAACAGGTTCGCAGAGGGCGACGACACGGGTCCGCGGCGCGCGGGGGCGCGCCGCCTCAGCGCGAGGTCGTGGAGTGGTTGGCCTCGAACCACTGCCGGAGGGCGGCGGCGCTGCGCTCGAGGCTGGTGCTCCGGTACTCGGCCTCGAGGGCGCGCGCGGCCGCGAGCGCGGGCTCGACCTCCCCCCGGGCCCACTGGGCCCGTGCGAGGGCGTTGCGCTCGAGGTAGCTCGCCCGGACCAGCTCCTCCAGCCGGCGCGCCTCGGCCAGGTCCGTCGGCGTCCAGGACGCGGCGTCGGGGTGCGACTCGGCGTAGCCCTGCACCAACCGCATCACGGCGGGGAAGTCCCCGGCCTTGAGCAGGGCCGCGGCGCCCGAAAACGGGGAGGCGGGGGTCGAGGGGGCGGCGGGAGGCGGGGCGACCCGCGGCTCCGTCACCGGGGGCTGCTCGGCAGGGGCCGTCGGGGGCGCCGCCACGAACG
>CAZJJQ010000284.1:0-5690 GCA_964546345.1 uncultured Planctomycetales bacterium | reverse complement strand
GGACGCGCGGGGCGGACGGCCCGACCGCGGGGGCTACGGCGACCGCAACGACCGTCCGTCGTTCGGGGAGCGCGGCGGGTTCGGCGATCGGCCCCCCCGTCCCGGGTTCGGCGAGCGCGCCCCGCGCTCGGGCCCGGTCCCCCCGCGCGCGGGCTCGGGCTCCGACTTCTCGCGCTACGACTGGACCGGGTTCATCCACCTGATCGACGAGCTCGAGCACCGGCTCCCGTTCGTCGGCGTGCGCTACCTCGTCAACAAGGTGCTCGGGCCGCGCAACTGCGGTCTCGACGACCCGCGCCTCAAGCGCGACCTGATCAACCGCGCCGTGGACGAAGGCCTCGTCTCGCTGTTCGAGGTGGGCAACGTGGACGACCGTCGTGACCCCGTCACCGCCTGCCGCCTCGAGCGGAAGAACGCCCGCGTCGTGGGCGTCCTCGGCGGAGAGACCTCCACGCCGAGCGTGCGCGAGTCCCGCGAGCCGGGGCCCCGCGACGACGGCGACGAGGGCTCCGACCCCGACGCGCCCGACGTCCCCGACGCGCCGGATGCGCCGGGCCTGGACGACGCCGACTGATCGTTCCGTCCGATCACGACCGATGGGAGGGTTCCTCATGCGTCTCGGTCTCACGCTCGCGGCCCTGCTCCTCTCGACCGGGTGTGCCACGGGCTCCTACGCCCGCGGCTCGTGCTCCCCGTGCCCGCCCTGCCCGTGTCCGTGCCCGAGCGACACGGCCGCCGCGCCCGTCGCGACGGCGACCGCCACGGTCACCGTCGCCCCGGTGTCGCCCGCGCCGGGCGCTCCCGCCCCCGCGGCGACCCCCGCCGCCGTCCGGACCGCGAAGGCCCCCCTCGGCGCGATCGTCGGCATGCGCTCCGGCAACGTCGTCGCCTTCGACGCCATGGTGGACCGCCTGATGGCGGGCCGTGTGGTCTACGTGGGGGAGATGCACGACCAGGCGCTCCACCACGCCTTCCAGGCGAAGGTGCTCGAGGCCGTGGTCGCGCGCGCGCAGGGCCCCGTGGCGCTCGGGCTCGAGATGTTCTTCCGCCCGTTCCAGCCGGTCCTCGACGCCTACGTGAAGGGAGAGATCGACGAGGCCACGATGCTCGAGCGCACGGAGTGGAAGACGCGGTGGGGCTTCGGCTGGGAGATGTACGCGCCGATGCTGCGCCTGTGCCGCGAGAAGCGCCTGCCCGTGATCGCCCTCAACGCGCCGAAGGAGATCACGCGCACCGTCTCGAAGAAGGGCCTCGACGGCCTCACCCCGGAGCAGCGCGCGACCCTGCCGACGCTCGACCTGAACGACGCCGAGCACCGCGCGTTCGTCAAGGAGGCCTTCGGCGCCCACGGCGCGAGCATGCCGCCCGAGACCTTCGAGAAGTTCTACACGTCGATGGTGATCTGGGACGAGGTGATGTCGTCCTCGGTGGCCTCGTGGCTCGAGCAGGCCGGCCCCGGCGCGATCATGGTCGTCGTCGCGGGCAACGGGCACATCGAGAACCGCTGGGGCATCCCCGGCCGTGCCGAGCGCAAGACGAAGCTCGCGTACAAGTCCATCGTCCAGGAGGTGGGGGGCGCGGGGGAGGAGGACGGGATCGAGGTGTCGGCGAAGCGCGCCGACTTCGCCGTCCGGTGGGCGCCGTCCGCCCCGCCCAAGCCGAAGCACCCCGAGGTGCCCGCGGCGCCGAAGGAGCCGGCGAAGGACGCGCCGGCCGCGGAGGATCCCGCGAAGGGAGAGCCCGCGAAGGACGCGCCTCCCGCTCCCGAGAAGGGGCCCGAGGGCGAGAAGACCCCCGAGCCCGCCCCGACGCCCGAGGGCGAGAAGGCTCCCGAGCCGGCCCCCACGCCGGCCCCGGACTCGCCCGCGCCCGAGAAGACGCCCGAGAAGTAGGCCGCCTCCGGGCGCGGCGGCGGGGCCCCGTCCCCTCCCCGCGCCCCACCCCTTCCGTGGCCCCTTCCGGTCCCGCGTGCCCCTACCGCGGGTGCGGCTTCGCGTCGCCCTTCCAGCGGAGGCCGACGTCCTCGCAGGTGACGGCGTAGATCCCGAGATCGACCCACCGGTCGCGTAGGAACACGGCGCGGCGCTTGAGGCCCTCCTTGCGCAGGCCGAGGCTCCGCGCGAGGAGGATCGAGCGGCGGTTCTCGGGCTCGATCCCCGCCTCCAGGCGGTGGAGGCCCACGTCGCGGAACCCGATGTCGATCAGGGCCCGCACCGCCTCCTTGCCGTAGCCGCGACGCCAGAAGGGGCTGTGCACGGACCAGCCGAGGAACGCCGACTGCGCGAGGCCGCGCATCACGTCCATGAGGCTCGCGCCACCCACGAGCGTGCCGCTCGCACGCTCGAACACCCCGAGGCTGTAGAAGCGGTCCTCCCGCCGCAACCGGCGCTGGCTCGAGAGGACCTCACGGAAGCGCGCCCGCGACAGCTCGTCGGGGCTCCGGCGGCCCCGGTCCCACCGGTTCCGCGGCGGGGGCAGCCCGGCGTGGGCCGCGCGCCAGACGCCGAAGTCGCCGGCCTCGAGCGGGCGGATCACGAGGCGCTTCGTGGTGCGGTGGAGGGGGGGCATGCGGGGAATGTCCATCCTCGTCGGCGCGAACGCAAGCCCGGCGGCCCGGCGCGACGGTGCGGAGGCGGCGCTCGTGGCGCGTTTCGGACGTCCTGCGCCACCCCGAACGTACGGCGCGCCGGCTGGCGGCGCGCGGGCAGCTTCCTCCTCCTCGGGTACAGGAGCATGCGTCGTCGTGGTCATGTGCCCTCCGCACCCCATCCAGCGTGCCGATGGGCAGCGGTCGGACCTTCCGGACCGAGGAAGCGGAGCGATCTGCTGGAGCCGGCGGGTCTCCGTGGATGTCGCGGGACTTCGGAGGTGCGGTACTAGGATGCCCGCGATCGCGCGGTGCCCCCGGAAGCCCCCTCCATGCCCACGTTCGGCGTGAACGTCGCGATCCTCGACGCCGGGCGCGTGCTGCTGACCCGGCGCGAGGACTTCGAGGTCTGGTGCCTGCCCGGGGGCCACGTCGAGCCGGGCGAGGTGGCCGAGGCCGCCGCCCTGCGCGAGGTGCGCGAGGAGACGGGGCTCGTCGTGGAGCTGACCCGCCACGTGGGGACGTACGCCCGGCCCCGGTGGCGGGACGGCCTCTACCGCATCGTCCTCTACGCCGCACGCCCCGTGGGCGGGACCCTGGTAGCGCAGCCCGAGGAGGTCGTCGCGCTCGGGTGGTTCGCTCCCGACGCCCTTCCGCGACCGCTGATGCTCGGGCAGGAGCAGCGCCTGCGGGACGTGTTCGACGGGCGCACCGGCCTCGCGCGGACGAGCGCCGTGACGTGGCCCTTCGTCTCCGCAGAGGAGGCCGTCCGTCGCCGCGACGCGTCCGGGCTGTCGCGGGCGGCGTTCTACGAGCGCGAGGTCCTGGCGGTCAACGAGGGGATCCCCGACGTGCTCCAGGGGTCCCCGGGCACGACCGCGGGCTTCGTCCGGGAGCCCGACCCTCGGTAGGGGGTGCCTCGGCGGGGGCGCGGGGCGGTCACCCGCCCGCCCCTCGCCGCTCCCCTGACCTGCGGCCCCCTGTCCCCCCTCTCCGCGAGGCTCTCGGCCTCGGGGTCCGGCGTCTCGGTCCGGTCCCCGCCCCCGGACCCGGAGATCCGCGCGATGGACATGAACAAGCTCGACAAGATCCGCGGGATGCCCGCGGGCTTCCCGTTCGCGATGATCCTGCTCGGCGTGATGGCCGCCGTCGCGGCGGGCCTGCTCGGCAGCATCGACGAGCGCTTCTTCCGCAGCCTCGCCCAGACGGTCCTGGTCGTCGCGGTCCCGCTCATCGAGTGGGGCGCGATCCTGCAGGGCGTGCTCTGGATCTGCGGCGCGTTCGCGAGGAAGTCGGGCCCGCCCGCGTAGCCCCGGCCCCGCGGCCGTCTCGGCCGAGGCGCGCCTACCGCGGCGGCACCCGCAGCGTCCGTCCCGACGCATCGTGCGCGCCCGCGGCGTCGCGGGCCGCGGCCCGCAACGAACGCGCGGTGACCGACACCGTCGCACGCTTGCCGCCTCGCAGCACGGTGACCGGCGTCGGCTCGTCGGCGCGGGCCGCGAGCAGCGCCCGGCCGATCGACTCGTAGACCTCCCCCGCGACGGGCACGCCCGCCACCGACGTCACCACGTCGCCCGGCCACAGCACGCCCGCCGCGGGACCGAGCAGGTCCACCGTGGCGATCGTCGCGCCCATGGGCTCCTTGCCCGAGGCGAGGCGCAGCGCCTCGAGGTCCTTCGGGGTGGGCACGGGCTCGCGCGCGGGCGCGGGCGCGAAGGTCACCCCGAGGTCCCCGGGATCGAAGCACCCGTCCGTGCGCAGCCGCTCGATCCACGGGCGCAGCACGCCCACCGGGCGCACGGCGATCGCCTGCGTCTTCGGCCGCGTCGGGTCGCGATCGACGACGAAGCCGACCCACGCGCCCTTGCCGTCCACCACGGGCGCGCCCGGCGTCACCCGCAGGGCCTCGTCGTGCTCGAGGCGCAGCATCACCGGCCAGGAGCCCTTCGGCGCCGGCCGGGCGTCCATCCCGCGGCGCTGGACCTTGCGGCCGCCGGGCGTCTGCGGATCGAACCACTCGACCACGTTCGGCAGCAGCGCCCGCACCGTCGGTCGGCCGTCACCGCCCGTGCCCACGACCAGCGCGCGCGTGAACCCCGCCCCCGCGGCCGGCCCCGTCGGCACCTCGAGGGGGCGCAGGTCCCTGCGGCGCGTCAGGACGCGCACGAGGCCGACGTCGGCGTACCACGTGCGGGATCCCGCGACCGCCCGCTCCCACGGCGCCCCGACCGACCGCGCCCACAGCGTGCGCACCGGGTACTGCGCCGCCTTCTCCGCGAGCCACGACCACGGGGTCGCCACGAGCCCGTCGGCGCCGATCAACGTCCCCAGCGCCTCGACGGCGTCGTCGGCCGGCGGCGCCTCCCCCGAGGTGGACGCGAGCACGACGGTGGCCCGCAGCAGCGCCAGCGACGCCGGGCGCTCCGCGTCCACCACGTCGCCGCCCACCGAGCTCGTGGGCTCGTCCTCGGCGCGCGCGCCGAGCGGCGCGCCGCCGCGCCGGGCGGCCAGCACGAGCGCGAGCGGGAGGGGCCGGTGGCGCACGGGGCGGGCGCGATCGCGGCCGGCGCCGAACGTCATGCCGAAGGCCGAGCCGAAGTCGAAGGGATCCTCCTCCTCGACCTGGTAGCCCTTCAGCTTCTTCGCCGTCTCGGGGCCGACGGCCGCGCGGACCTTCGCGTCGCGCTCGGCCGTGATCGAGATCATGTCCCCGAGCTTCGTGAGCATCTTCGGCAGCCCCTTCATCGCGATCGCCGCCCGTTTGCCCGGGTCGTCCTTCGCCGCCTCGATCTCGCGCCGGAGCGTCTCCGCGTCGCTCTCCGGCTCGGCCATCAGCTTCAGGAACCGGTCGTTGGCGTCCTGGTACGCCTTGCGCAGGTCGGCCTCCTGCGCGGCCGGGATGGACAGCTCTCGCGCGATCTCGCGCAGCGGCAGACGCTTCTTCTCGGGGACCTTCGCCGCCTCCTTCTCCCGCGCCTCGCGGCGGTCGAGCGCCGTCTCCGCCGCCTTCACGACGAGCGCCTCGAGCGCCTCCGGGGTCAGGGTCCCGACCGCCGTCGGGCCGGCGCCGGCCGGGATCCCTGCCGCCGTGCCCGCGGCGGCC
>CAZJJQ010000283.1:0-5705 GCA_964546345.1 uncultured Planctomycetales bacterium | reverse complement strand
GGGGGCGCGGTCGTCGCCGTCGTGGGGCCGCTCACGGGCCGCGCCGCCGCGTACGGCGTGAGCCAGCGGGAGGGCGCCGAGCTCGCCGAGGCGGACCTCGCCGCCCTCGGCGGGCCGGCGACGCTGCGCATGCGCCTCGTGTTCGCCGACGACGAGGCCGACCAGACCAAGGCGGGCGCCCTCGCGCGCGACCTGGCGGTTCGGGACGGGGTCGCCGCGTTCGTCGGGGCCATCAACTCCGACTGCACCCACCAGCTCGAGATGGTCTCGGTCAAGCTCCACGTCCCCCAGCTGACCACCGCCTCCACGGATCCGACGATCACGGACACCGGCTCGCCCTGGATCTTCCGATGCCTCGCGGACGACGTGCTGCAGGCGAAGGCGATCGCCCGGCACCTCTTCGGCGAGGGCCCGCGCCGCACGCCGCGGCCCGTCGCGCTCCTCTCCCAGAACAACCGCTACGGGCGCATGGGCATCGAGGAGGTCGCGCGCGCGGGGGCGGCCGCGGGGGCGACCGTGGTGCTCCGCGAGACGTTCGAGTCGGGCACCGTCGAGTTCGAGGCCCTCGCCGCCCGGGTCGCCGCCGCGCGCCCGGAGGCCCTCGTGATCTGGGGCTTCTACCGGGAGGGCGCCGCGCTCGTCCGGGCGCTCCGGACGGCCGGCGTCGCCGTCCCGATCCTGGCCGGCGACGGGCTCGTCTCCCCCGAGTTCCCCCGCCTGGCCGGGGAGGCGGCCGAGGGCACGCTCGTCACCTTCCCCTTCGACCCCGAGGGCTCGGAGCGCGCCCGCATCTTCGTGCGGAGGTTCACCGCCCGCTTCGGGCACGCGCCCGACTCCTTCGCCGCGCACGCCTACGACGCCGTCACGTGCCTCGCCGCCGCCGCCGCCCGCGCCGGCTCGTGGGACCGCGCCGCCGTGCGGACGGAGCTCGCGGCGACGCGGGCCCACCCCGGCGTGACCGGCGACCTCACGTTCGACGCGACCGGGAACGACGTCCGCCCCGTCCACCTCGCCCGCGTCGAGCACGGGCGCTTCGTGCGCGTCGCGGAGGCCCCATGAGCAACGCCTTCGGCGAACGCTTCCGCCTCCTCACCTTCGGCGAGTCGCACGGACCGGCGCTCGGCGCCGTGGTGGACGGCTGCCCCGCCGGCCTCCCGCTCTCCCTCGACGACCTCCGCGCCGAGCTCGCCCGCGACGTGCCCGACCCCACCATCGGCACCCCCCGCCGCGAGCGCAACGAGGCGGAGATCCTGTCGGGCGTCTTCGAAGGCGCGACGCTCGGCACGCCGATCGCCGTGGTCATCCGCAACGAGGACGCGCGGTCCGGCGACTACGCCGCCCGCCGGGAGACGCCGCGCCCCGGGCACGGCGACCTCGCCTACCGCCTGCGCTACGGCAGGGCCGACTGGCGCGGCGGCGGTCGCGCCTCGGGACGGGAGTGCGCCGCGCGCCTGGCCGTCGGCGCCATCGCGCGCAAGCTCCTCGCGCGGGTCGGGATCTCGGTGACCTCCTCCGTGCTCGAGATGGCGGGGCTGCCGACCCGCACCCCGGAGGAGTACGAGCGGGCGCGGGCGCGCGTGCTCGAGGTCGCCCGTGACGGCGACAGCACCGGCGGGATCGTGCGCATCGAGGCGACCGGCGTCCCGGCGGGGCTCGGCGATCCCGTGTTCGACAAGATCTCGGCGCTGCTCGGCCACGCGATCCTCTCCATCGGCGGCGTCAAGTCCTTCGACGTCGGGCTCGGGCGGCGGCACGCCGGCCGCCGGGGCTCGGAGTGCAACGACCCCTTCGAGCCCGACGAGGAGGGCGGCGTCCGGACCCGGGGCAACCGCTCCGGCGGCATCGTCGGCGGCGTCACGAACGGTCTGCGGCTCGTCCTCGAGGCCTCGGTGAAGCCGACGCCGACGATCCGTCGCCCGCAGGCGACGGTGGACCTCGCCTCCGGGGCGGCGACGGAGGTCGTGGGGGCCGGTCGCTTCGACCTCAACTTCACCCCGCGCGTCGCGGTGGTCGCCGAGGCGATGACGGCCATCGTCCTCGTGGACCGCCTGCTCTGCGCGGGCGAGCTCCACCCGCTCCGGCTCGAGGACTCGCCGCTCCTGCTCCGGCGCGCGACCACCGGCGCAACGGCGCCGGGCGACGCGCACGGGCACGGGGGGGCCGCGGGGTGAACCGCGCCCGACTCGCCACGGACCGCCGCGCCGCCTCGGGCTGGCTCGTCCTGGCGGGGATGCTCTTCGTGGCCGCGGCGTTCGCCGGTGACCAGGACTTCGCCCGCGCGACGACGACCTACGGGAACTTCGACGTCCCCTCCGACCACGGCGGGATCGAGGCGCTGGCCCCGGGGGTGCCCGACCTCGCGCGCCTGCGCGACTACCGGTTCGGCCCGGGAGTCCCGATCCACGCGACGCCGCTGGTCGCCCTCGGCGTGGTCTTCGTCGTGTTCCTCGTCCTGCGCGTGCGCGGGGGGCTCGACGCGCGGCTCGGGATCCGCCGCGGCTTCGTCCAGTGGAGCTCCTTCGTGCTCGCGCGCATCGGCGTCCTGCGCGCGTCGAACACGCTCCCGGTTGCCCGCTGCACCTTCGGCGTCTTCCCGTTCCTCAACTGCCAGTACTGCGAGATGGCCTCCGGCGCCTGCCCGGTCGGGGTCGTCCAGTCCTCCATCGCGACGGGCCGGTTCCCCTTCCAGGCGGTCGCCATGGTGATGGCCGCCGGCGCCGCGACCGGGCGCTGGATCTGCGGGTGGTTCTGCCCCTTCGGCCTGTTCCTCGACATCTGCGAGAAGGGTCGCCGCAAGGGCCCCGTCCACCTCCCCCACGCGCTGCGTGGGGGCAAGTTCGTCGTGCTGGGGCTCGTGGTGGCCGGCGCGGCCGCGCTCGGCCTCGCGGGCGAGCGCAGCCTCAACGGCTTCTGCGCCACGATCTGCCCCGCGGGCTCGCTCTACGGCCTGATCCCCTACTACGGGACCACCGCCGCCCACCCCTTCGCCGACGTGTTCCTCCACTTCGACGTCCGCTCGGGCGCCCACTGGATCGTCGTCGGACACCTCGCCTTCTTCGCCGCGTTCGTCTTCGTCACCTTCAAGGTCGCCGCACGCTTCTTCTGCAGCGTCCTCTGCCCCCTGGGCGGCGCGCTCGGGCTGTTCTCGAGGTGCTCCCTCGTCCGCGTGGTGCACGAGGACTCGCTGTGCGACGCCTGCGGCGCATGCACCCGCGTGTGCCCGACCGGCATCGACCTCGCCAAGAAGGACTGGCTGACGGTCTCCGACTGCATCCAGTGCAAGCGCTGCATCTCCGTCTGCCCGACCGGCGCCCGCGCCTGGTCGTTCCAACGCCCGGAGGCGACCCCCGCCCCGACGGAAAGGCCCGACTGTGCTGCCCTCTGACCTCCCGCGCGATCGCGTGACCTTCAAGGGACGTCTCCTCCTCCGGCTCCTGCGCCACAAGGCGCTCTCGCCCGAGGCCATGGCCCGGTACGCCGTGCGCCACACCCGCTTCTATCGCCGCTTCTACGAGGGGAAGGACGTCGCCGACTTCACCTCCCTGCCGCTGTTGAAGAAGTCGGTGGTGCGCGACGTCTCCCCCTACGAGTTCCTCTCGGACGAGCTGGCGAAGCAGGTGGTCTGGTACGGGGAGACCACCGGCTCCTCGGGCAGCCCGACGCCGTCCTTCCTCACGCGCCGCGAGTTCCACGGGGCGACCCTCCTCTCGAAGCTGTCGCCGCGCTACCCCTCCATGCGCGCGGTCCTCGCCGAGAACCGCACCTGCGTGAACGGGCTGGCGTTCGGGTTCACGATCGCGGGCATGTCGTTCGGGGACGTGCTGGCCAACCTCGGCGGGCTGGTGGCCAACGTGGGCTCGCGCAGCACGCTGGCCACGCCCGCGCGCATCGCGCGCGCGATCGCCCGGCTGCGCCCCTCGGTCATCGCGGCCACCCCCACCGACTTCCTCTGCTGGATGCGCATCCTCCGCGAGGACCACCCCGCCGAGGTGCCCGGCGTCCTGTCGAGCCTCCGCCTGCTGCTCTCGACCGCGGAGCTCTGCGCCGACGCCCGGGCGCGCGCCATCGAGCGCGATTTCGACATCGTCCACGTGGACACCTACGCCTGCGTGGAGGGCTTCTTCACCCTTTCGTGCGCGTGCGGCGAGAAGCACGTCCTCGACGCCTACCACGTCGAGCTCTTCGACGACGACCTGCGGCCCCTCGGCCCGTTCGGCCGCGGACGGCTCGCCTACACGGGCCTGCTCAAGAAGTCCACGCCGCTCGTGCGGTACCTGCTCGACGACGACGCGACGGTGTTCCCCTCCTCCTGCCGCTTCGGCTTCCAGAAGAGCGTGATCCCCCACGGCCGTGCCGAGCTGGTCGCCCGGGTGGGCGACCGCCGGATCAACGTCCGCGAGGTCGAGGAGGCGATCTTCTCGGCCGGGCTCTTCGGCGACTACGGCGCCGACCTCCACGACGACCGCGTCGAGGTCACGGTCGAGGCGTACGGCCGCGGCACGGAGGCCCTGGGCGACGAGGTGGCGCGGCGCGTAGAGGACGCGGTAGGCCTGCCCGCCCGGGTCCGGGTCGTCCCGTTCGGCACCCTGGTCGAGTACCGCGAGCCGCGCCGTTCGAAGTCGATCCTGCGGCTCCGGGACCGTCGCGGCGTATCCTCCCAGCGCGTCCCCACGGTCGTCTGAGGGGGGGCGCACCGCCCGGCCCCCCGAGCCCCCCCATGCCGCCCCCCCTTCGCGCACGCCCCGGCCGACACGACCGCGGGCGCCCCGGCGGGCCCCTCCACCGCCGTCGCCCGCCGCTCCTCGCCCGCGCGCTCCTCTCGCTGCTCCCCGCGCTCGCCGGCTGCGGCGACCGGCCCGCGACGGCGCCCGTGGACGCGCTCGCGCTCGAGCTCGAGGGCATCTCGCGCCTCGAACGGTACGACGAGGAGGACCAGCAGCGGGCCGTCGAGCTCCTCCGCCGCGTCGTCGAGCTCGAGCCGGACTGGCGCGAGGCCCGCGTCAACTACGCCCTCGCGCTCGCGACCACGCACCACGAGGGCAACCTTCCCCTCGCGCTCGCGGAGTACGAGAAGGTGCTCGCGTCCGACCCCTGGAACCCCCACGCGCTGTTCCAGTCCGCGCTCGTCCTGCGTTTCCAGGGCCGCACCGAGGCCGCGATCGCGCCCCTCGAACGCCTGCTGCGGGTGGATCCCGACGACCCCGGCGTGCACTACTGGCTCGGCACGCTCGAGACCGACCGGCTCGACGAGCGCGAGGACGTCGCCGAACGGCACCTGCGCCGCGCGGTCGAGCTCGCGCCGAACGACCCCTCGGCGGTCTATGCGCTCTTCATGCTGCTGTCGCGCCAGGGCAAGGGCGACACGCCCGAGGCGCAGGCGCTCGGCGCGAGGTTTCGGGGCTTCGAGGAGGCGCAGCGGTTCGGCTCGCCGGCGCTGGCCAAGCACCTCAAGCGCGGGAACGCAGAGTACGGCGAAGCGGGCCGCTACGGGCTGGCGATCCGCGACCTCGCGCGCCCCACGGGCGCCGTCTTCGCGGACGCCACCCAGGGCTCGGGCCTGCCCGGCGCCGCGGCCGGCGCGCCCGCCCCGGGCGCCGCCGGCGGCGACGGGGACGGCGACGGCGACGACGCCCTCTACCTCGTCGGGCCCGCGGGCGGCACGCTGCTGCGCAACGACCGCGGCGCGTTCACGAACGTGACGCAGG
>CAZJJQ010000282.1:0-5725 GCA_964546345.1 uncultured Planctomycetales bacterium | reverse complement strand
TCTCCGAGCATCCGCTCGCCCGCGCGGTGCTGCGGCACGCCGAGCGCCGCGGCGTGCCCCTCGGCGTGCCCGAGGCCTTCGAGTACGTGCCGGGCCAGGGCGTACGCTGCCGCCACGACGGGCACGAGCTCCGCGCCGGCAGCCGCGCCTGGGCCGGCGTCGGGGCACCGGCCGACGACGACGCGACCGCCATCCACGTCGCCCGGGACGGCCGCCCCCTCGGCACGATCCGCCTCCGGGACGAGGTGCGCGACGACACCGTCGCCGCGGTCGAGGCGCTGCGCCGCGCCGGGCTGCGCCTCGCGCTGCTGACCGGCGACTCCCAGGCGAGCGCGACGGCGCTGGGCGCCCACCTGCGCCTGGACGACGCCGTGGGCGGCCTGCTGCCCGAGCAGAAGCTGGCCTACGTCGATCGCCTCCGCGGCGAGGGCCGCGTCGTGGCCATGGTCGGCGACGGCGTGAACGACGCCCCCGCGCTCGCGCGCGCGTCCGTCGGCATCGCCATGGGCACGGGCACCGACGTCGCCGCCGAGACCGCCGGCGTCGTCCTCCTCGGCGGCCGCATCACGGCGCTCGTGGCCGCGCTCGACCTCGGCCGGCGCTGCCGCCGCGTGATCCGCCAGAACTTCGTCGGCACGATCGCCGTGGACGCCGTCGGCATGCTCCTCGCGGGCCTCGGCGTGCTGCCACCGGTCCTCGCGGGGATCGTCCACGTCGGCTCCGAGCTCGCGTTCATCCTGAACTCCACGCGCCTGCTCCCTCGCGGTCGGGCGACGTCCGCGCCCCCCGCCGCGGCGCCGCGCTGAGCGGACGGGCCGTCGCGGGGCGCGTGGCCTGCGGGGGCGGCTCCGAGGGCGACGGCCCCGACCGAGATGCGATCCCGTCCGGGAGGGGTGGGGCGGCGGGGAGGGGAGGGCACCGCGGGCCCCCGGTGACGGGGTCCCTGGACCCGCGGTCCTCGGCCGACGCATCGACATCACCGGCCCGCGCCTGCGAGAATCCCCGGATGCCCTCCCCCGACGACCTGAAGAACCCCAGCCTCGTGCTGCGCGGCGTCGCCCCGTCCCTCAAGCACGCGCGGGCCCTGATCACCCTGCTGATCGACTCCCTCGGCGAACGCGCGTACGTGATCACGTCGGGGGAAGGCCTCATGCGCCCCCCGTCGGTGAGGACCACGATGCGTCTGCCTTCCAGCTCGTTGGTGAACACGAGCCCGAGCTCTGCGGCCTTGGCTCGCACCGTGCGTTGGGCAAGCGCGGCACCCCCGACATGAAGCGCGAGCCTGCGCACGGTCTTGCCGTCGAGACCGATGCCTCGTTGCGCCAGCGCCTCGCGCGCCTCTTCGAAGCTCCCGGCGCGGACGGCGTGGCGGGCGACCTCGCTGTAGAGGGCGGGGGTCGCCTGGTGGGCGATGCCCAGGGCGCGGAGCACCGGATACACCCCGCCGCCGGCCTCGCCACGCCTCCCCACGTCCCGTGCCTTGCCCGAGCGGGGCTCGCTCAGGTAGGGCGTGCCGAGGTTGAGCGCGGCGCCCCCGAGAAAGCGCACCGCCATCGACCGGTGGCCCCGGTGGCGGAGGGGCGCCGTATGGCGCTCGCGCGCCTGCTCGATCGCTCCGGCGACCCAGGTTTGCTGCCCGTGCAGGAATGCCACCGCCCCGGCCGTGACATGGCTGGCGGCGAGCATGAACAGGCGCAGGATCTCCCCCTCGGCCCGCAGGAAGCCCTCCGCCCCCGGCCGGGACACGAGCGCCTGAACAGCCGTGAGGATCGCGGCCTTGAAGGGCGCCAGGCAGCGCCCGGCCAACTGCCCCAGCTCAGGATGCCCCTTCGGGACGAAGACCGGATCGCCGATCTGAGGGATTGCAGTCATTCCCGTGCCCTCCGCTGCCCAGGTGTGGTTACCAAGGCAGATCGGCTGGGCACGGGAACTTCTATTGCAGCAACGACTTACGTCAGATCAGCCCAGACGGGCAGCCGCCAACTTTTTGGGATTGCGCCCCCGCGAAAGGCCAGCATTATAGAAGAGCGTCGGATTCACAAACCCAGAGTGAGAGGCACGAAGAATGGACCCGATCATCCTCTTGAAGAACTTCACTTTCGTGGGTCAGAGCAGCCAAAGTTGGGCAACCGACTGGATCGCGGTCCCTGCCGGATTTGAGAACTGGCAGCTCGTCGTCGTAGCCAAGTCAATGCTCACGGGGACCAATCTGGGCTACACGCTGCAGACGACCTGGGACACCGACTCTGCGACGAACACGACTGGGACTGGCTCTATCACGGCTGTCGCCACTACGATCTCGAACATCACCTCTGGAATGGGGCCGATGGCTCGGTTGCTCTTGACAGCCGCTGCGAACTCCAGTGTGGTGTTCTCGGTCTACCTGACCCCGAAGTCAACCTAGGCCCTCGATCCACCATCGCCCAGGTGCGTTCGACGCGCACCTGCGACGGCAAACTCCCATGTCCGTCATCTACCTCCTCAAGAACTACGCCTTCGCCTCTGACCCGCTCGCCATCAGTCGGACGGAGTGGGCGCGGTTCCCTGCCGATCTTGAGCTGGCTCAGTTGATCGTAGAGGTCAAGAGCCAGGAGGGAGCGAGTGCGGCGGTGGTGGAACTTGAGACCACGTGGGACATGGACTCGGTGAGCCTCGTTCCGATGGCAACGCTTACTACCGGCGCTCCATTGGTGAGTATTCGCGACATCACCTCGGGGATAGGCCCACTAGTCAGACTGAAACTCACCGCGGTCGCGGGAGTTCAATCCGTGATCAACATGAACATTTACCTTGTCCCCAGCAACAACTAGGGCGGATGGAGTTCGATGGCCATGGATGAAGTCGTTCGACGTGCCAATCTCACCGGAGACGACCATGGGACCTTGACAAGGCTAGGCCCGCTGCCTCCGTGCCCGAAGAACGGTACCGAAGTTGGGGCAGTGGCCATATCCAAGAGCGACGCTCGGGCCGAACCGAGATTGGTAGAGCCAGCTACTACTTCAGGTCTCCCCGCGCCGGGCTTGATAGCTGCTCGGCGTGATTCAGTCACTCAGTATCACCCGAGTGCGCTAGCTCTTGTTCGCGGGGCAGCGCCCGGGACATCAGTGTCAGCTCTTCTCGGCGCTGCCCCCTCATCTTCGACTCCTCAATCCGCGGATACGCCGCTGGGGCCCCAAATGCGGGTGTCGAGGCCGCCCCTTCAAGCGACTTCCAAGATGGTTTACAAACTGGAGACAGAGAGACCAGCCCTTGTGTTGATAGGTGGAGCATGGGGACGGGACATTCTATTCGATCTCCCAAACGGAGGTCGTAGCCCGCCCCCGGGCTGGACTTCAAACTATGACGCTTGGTTGGAACTCTGGAATTCCGCGGTGCCGACACCACAGAAGCTAACGCGGTTCGCTGCGCTGCTACGGCGCAAGTTGCTGGTGATCCTGCTCACGCTGGAAGACGTCGACAGTGTTATGGACGTATATTTTCCGCGTCTTGATAGATCTGGACTAAGAGACAAGATCTCTTGGCTTCGTTATGGGCTCGCCAATGCCTCCTCCGGCACCTTGTCAGTATTCCTTTCTACCTGCGCTTCAGCCTTTGCGAAGATGAGCAAGGGTATTCGCACTGCGGCGGCGTGCGAACTGTTGTGGTTGCTATTCCACTTCGTTACCTGCAAAGTATCAATCGATTCCCTCCTCAATTGGCCCACACACTGGTAGGCTTAGAATGAAAAATGACCGCCCGATAGACGAAGAGTTCTCCACAG
The DNA here is from genome assembly GCA_964546345.1 of uncultured Planctomycetales bacterium. Classification (GTDB taxonomy): domain Bacteria; phylum Planctomycetota; class PLA2; order PLA2; family JAEUHO01; genus JAYTCP01. Next base: position 1,965 of record CAZJJQ010000282.1, on the reverse strand, counting down.
CCACCGCGGATCTTCGACGAGACACGGAGAAGGAGCGGATCGCGTCACTTTCCTACCTTCTTCCTAGTTGGATTGTAGCTGCTGCTCAGGGCCCAGCAGTCGGCGCGGCGCCGAGTGTTTCAGCTCGAACTGGCCTGCTCTTTGAATTTCCTGGAGTGGAGATGCCTCCCCAGGGATGGGAGCAGAACGCAAGAATGCTCGCTAAGATATTGGGTGGCATAGAGGTGGATCAGGTGGCCGTCGAAAACTGGGTGCTCCTCAAGCTGGGAGAGACGCTTGCCGAGTTGGGTGCCTTGGAGCGAACCATAACGGAGACAGAAGATCCTTTTGAATACAATAAGAAATTGGACTATCTTAAGATGATGATTCGGGGGGGGCTTATTACTGATCAATTGACTGGCATCATACTTGGCGGAGCCAAGAAGGATCAAGGTGCCCTGGCTGGTATGGAGGTAATGTGGTTGTTGCGAAATTTTAGGGTGTGTACGCTCTCCGTCCAAGACATGGGCGAGTACATTGAGCATCTTGCGGCGAGGTTCGCGTCGTGACGCTGACCTTCCAGCGCCTCTTCGTCATGGCCGTTTGTGTTTCTGAACTCTTGCTGGCTTCGTGCAGTTCCGTGCCTTGCCGGGAGGATTGCGGCGCACAGGTTAGCGCGAGTCCAAGTCTTTGCTCGGATGTAGCTGATTGCGCGCAGGGAGGAGCGGGCGTCGTAGCCACTGATGTGCGCGAGTTGGGCGAGTTCCCGACCGAGTCCGCGTACAGAGGTGGCAATGCGGATTTGGATGGACACCAGGTCAACTTGCTTGGCTGCTTGATGCCGACATGGATCAAGGACTCGGAGAAGTCTTGGTTTCTTCTCGTTCCGTGTGACGAGCTCACGATCGACGGCTTCGCCCGTGCTCCGTTGGTCCCAATGTCCCATCGACTAGTGGTCGTGGTCGACCTACCAGGCGTCAAGTTCGAACGCGGATCCAGAGTGTTGGTATCTGGGACCTACAAACTGAGTCGTGTCGCTGACGGGAAGATCCTGTATGGATGGGCGAGGCTTCAGAACTGCACAATCCGGCGCCTGAAGGACCGTAAGGGCCCGTGTGGGAGTACGGAGTCGGGTGATCTTTCCGCAAACATGCTTTTCGAGGAGTTGACGGTAACCCCAACCGGTGGTAGGTGAGCGGGCGAGGCCTCTCGCGTCGTGCGGGGGCCCCCGGCGCCCCCGATGCTCCACCCCCCGTTCCCTTCGACGGTCCTCGAGTTCCAAGAGCGCTTCGGCACCGAGCGGGCGGCGCGGAACTACTTGACCCTCTGTCGCTGGCCGGATGGATTCCAGTGCCCGAGCTGCAAGTCGCCCGGGGGGTACCCCCGCTCGGATCGCCTGGCGACGGAGTGCAAGGCGTGCGGCCGGATCACCTCCTTGACGTCGGGCACCGTCCTCGCGAACAGCAAGACGCCGCTGCGGGGGTGGCTCTGGGCGGCGTGGCTCATGGTCACGAGCAAGCGGGGGTTGTCGGCCTCTGAGCTGGCGCGACAGATCGGCGTCACCGTGGAGACCGCCTTCATGATGCTCCACAAGTTGCGGGCGGCCATGGTGGCGCCGGATCGGCAGCTGCTGCGCGGAAGGGTCGAGGTGGACGAGACTTACTAAGCAGTCCTCAAGTTCGGCTACCGTTTATTCCACGCTCGGCGCCCGAAAGAACGATCGGACCAGCGCGGGGTTGGCCTTGATGTCCGACAGATCACCCTCGACTCGAGACCGGAGTGACTCATTCTTGCGAAGGGGCTTCTTGGCAGTGCCCACCTGACGCAGGTGGTTCCAGACGAACTCGTCCGGGTTCAGGTCTGGGGCGTACCCTGGCAGAAAGTGAATCTCGAGCATTCCCTCCAACGCAAGAGCCCGGCGAACCGCATGACGGGCGGAGTCCGGCGCTCGGCATGCGGATTGCCCGCGCTGACGGCAGGCTGAGC
>CAZJJQ010000281.1:0-5751 GCA_964546345.1 uncultured Planctomycetales bacterium | reverse complement strand
AGGGCCGGCGCGCGGTTGCGTCGCCACTCGGCGAACGGCCCGACCCGGGCGGCGAGGCGCGCCGAGACGAGGGTGGCGACGCCGCCGACGAGCGCGAGCACGCCGGCGGCCAGGCCGCGACCGGCGTCGGAGTCGTAGGGCAGGCCGCTCGCCATGAGGAGGGCGCCGAGGTTGGTCACCCCGAGGCCGAGCGGACGGAGGCGGTGCGAGTTGCGCTCGATGACGGGCGTCGGGTACGCCGCGTGGCCGACGAGGGCCTCCATCGCGAGCAGGAGCGTCTCCACCGCGGCGCCGAGCGCACCGACGTCCAGCGCGCCGTCGGCGCCGCGGAACGCGAGGAGGTTGATGGACGCCAGGTTGCAGGCCGTGTCGTCGAGGAACATGAACTCGGAGCACGGGTTGCTCGCGCGGATCGGGCCCGTGCGGGGGACCGGGTTCCATGCGTCGATGGTGTCCACGAAGTGCAGGCCGGGGTCGCCGCACGCGTGGGCGGCCTCGGCGGCCGCGCGCAAGAGCCCGCGTGCGGAGACGGTCTCGCGGGCGCCCGCCTTCGTGCGCGGCACGAGCCTCCATCGGCGGTCGGCCTGCGCGGCCTCGAGGAAGGCGTCCGTGACCCGCAGCGAGTGGTTCTCGTTCTGGAAGGAGACGGCGGCCTCGCGCGCGACGTCGCCCGGCGGCAGGAGGCCCGCGTCCGACAGCGCGCGGGCGCGTTCCTCCTCGCGGGCCTTGCAGCGGACGAACTCGAAGACGTCGGGGTGGTCGGCGTCGAGGATCGCCATCTTCGCGGCGCGCCGGGTGCGTCCGCCGCTCTTGACCGCCCCCGCCAGCGCGTCGAGGCCGCGCAGGAACGCGACGGGGCCCGACGCGTACCCGCCCGAGCTCATGGGCTCCTTCGAGCCGCGCAGGGCGCTGAAGTTCGTGCCCGCCCCGCTGCCCTTCGAGAAGATGCGGCCCTCGATCTGCGCGAGCGACAGGATCGAGTCGAGCCGGTCCCGCAGGCCCAGGATGAAACACGCCGACGCCTGGGGCTTGCGATCGAGGCCGACGTTGAACCAGACCGGCGAGTTGAACGCGGCCTTCTGGTGGAGCAGCAGGTGGGCGAGATCGGCCTCGAAGTCGCGGGCGCCCCTCGCGTCCCCCACCAGGCCGTCGGCCCTCGCGAACGCGCCGATCGCGCGCACGACGCGCCCCACGAGGGCGCGCACGCTGCTCTCCCGGGCGGGAGTCCCCGGGACCCCCGCGAAGTAGCGCGAGGCCACGAGATCGGTGGCCAGGGAGCTCCATCCCGTCGGCACCTCGACGTGCTTCTGCTCGAAGACGACGTGCCCGTCGGTGCCCGTGATGCGCGCCGTGCGCCGCTCCCACGTCACGGTCTCGAACGGATCCTCCCCGGGCGCCGCGAACCGCCGCACGTAGCGCGTCCGGGTCCCGGAGGGCGTCTTCCCGCGGCGGGGGGGCTTCCGGGGGGCCATCCCAGGGATGATCGCACGGACCGGACCGGGGCACGATGGCCACAGAGAGGGCCACCGATGCGGAGCGAGGCGCGGAACCCAGGGGGCGACGGGGGCAGGACCGCCCGCCGACGACAGCCGGTCGCCGCCCCTCCCGCGCGGCGCTGCGGGAGCCTGATCTCGCTCTTCGGCGGGAAGGGGGTCCCCAAACGGCACCAGGGTCGGTCGATCCACCGCTCCCGCCCCGGCTCCCGCAGGACAAGCCGCGCGGCGCGTTGCGCGCGATATGAATCGTGCGGGGCGCGAGCTGCCTCACGCCCCGCATCGCGAGGCCTCCCTACGAACAGCCGGTCGCCGCCCCGCACGTCATGCACTTCAGGCACGCCCCGTTGCGGACGAGCGTCGCGTGCTGGCAGGTGGGGCACGGATCGCCGGTGTAGCCCTTGAGGATGGCCTGCTCGCGCAGGTTGGCCGCGGTCGGCTTCGTGCGGGCCGCGATGCGGTTGACCGCCCCCACCTCGAGCTTGGCGCTCTCGGCGACCACGGAGATCGCCTGGATCTTCAGGCCCTCCGCCAGCGCGTAGCCCTTCTCGGTCACCTTCGCGGGCCCCTTCGTGGCACCCTGTTCCGTGGCCTTGCCGTGGCCGTTCGTCGCGCCGCCGTGCCCGCCCGCCCCCCCAGCGCCCGGCGCGCCGCCCTGGATGTGGGGCGAGTGCGGGTGGATGGCGTGGTGCTCGAGGGCCGACGACCGCGGCGCGGACGTCGCGGGCAGCTCGCGTTCGGCGACGACCTCCTCGCCCTGGTACTCGGCGACGTCCTGGGTGTCGCGGCGCACGGCGTCGGGGGCCAGGTCCTCCTCCGTGACCTGCGCGAGGTCGGTCTGGTCGAGGTAGGTGATCGCGAGCTCGCGGAAGATGTAGTCGATGATCGACGTGGACATCTTGATCCGGTCGTTGCCCTCGACCATCCCGCTCGGCTCGAAGCGCGTGAAGAGGAAGGCCTCGGTGAACTCCTCGAGCGGCACGCCGTACTGGAGACCCAGGGAGACGGCGATCGCGAAGCAGTTCATCAGGCTGCGGAAGGCGGCGCCCTCCTTGTGCATGTCGACGAAGATCTCGCCGAGGCTGCCGTCCTTGTACTCGCCGGTGCGCAGGTACACCTTGTGGCCGCCCACGATGGCCTTCTGCGTGTAGCCGGCGCGACGCTGCGGCAGGCGGTGCCGCTTGGACAGGTACCGGACGACCACCTTCTCGGTGACCTTCTCGGCCAGCGCCCGGACCTGCTCGACCTTCCGCCCGTCGAGGCCCGCGTCCGCGACGGCCTCCGCGGCGTCGAGGTCGTCGGAGGTGGCGTTGAGGGGCTGGCTGAGCTTGCTGCCGTCGCGGTAGAGCGCGTTGGCCTTGAGCATCATCTTCCAGCTCAGCTCGTAGGCGCTCGCGACCTGCTCGACGGTGGCCTCCGCCGGCATGTTGATCGTCTTGCTGATGGCGCCGGAGACGAACGGCTGGGCCGCCGCCATCTGGCGGATGTGGCCCTCCGGCGCGATGAAGCGCGTGCCGTAGCGGCCGCACTTGCCGGCGCAGTCGAACACCGCCAGGTGCTCGGGACGCAGGCCCGGCGCGCCCTCCACGGTCATGGTGCCGCAGACGTAGTCGTTGGCCGCGCGGATCTGCTCGCGCTCGAACCCGAGGGTCCGCAGCAGGTCGAAGCCGGAGGCCTCGTACACGTGCGGGGGGATGTGGAGCGCGTCGCGCAGGAAGGCGTCGCCCACGGTCCAGCGGTTGAACACGAAGCCCAGCTCGAAGGCCGCGGGCAGCTGGGCCTCGATCTTCTCGAGGATCTCCGGCGTGAAGCCCTTGGCGAGCAGGGTCGCGGTGTTGACGTGCGGCGCGCCCTTGAGCGTGGCCGCGCCGGTCGCGTGCCGGATGATCGCGTCCACCTGCTCCTTCGAGTACCCGAGGCGCCTGAGCGCGACCGGGACGGAGCGGTTGATGATCCGGAAGTAGCCGCCGCCGGCGAGCTTCTTGAACTTCACGAGCGCGAAGTCGGGCTCGATGCCGGTCGTGTCGCAGTCCATCATGAAGCCGATGGTGCCCGTGGGGGCGATCACGCTCACCTGCGCGTTGCGGTAGCCGTGCTTCTCGCCGAGCGCCAGGGCGCCGTCCCAGGACAGCCGGGCCGCGTGGAGGAGGGTGTCGGGGCAGCGCGACGGGTCGATCCCGCGCGGGGTGATGGAGAGCCCCTCGTACTCGCTGGGCGCCGCGTTGTAGGCCGCGCGCCGGTGGTTGCGGATCACCCGCAGCATGGGGTCGCGGTTCTTCGCGTACCCGGGGACCGGCCCCTGCTCGCGGGCCATCTCGGCGCTCGCCGCGTAGGCGTCGCCCGTCATGATGGCGGACAGCGCGCCGGTGACCGCCAGGCCCTCCGGGGAGTCGTAGGGGACGCCCATCAGCATGAGGAGGGTGCCGAGGTTGGCGTAGCCGAGGCCCAGCGTGCGGAACTCGTAGGAGCGCTTCGCGATCTCGTGGCTGGGGAACTGCGCCATCAGGACCGAGATCTCGAGCGCGATGGTCCAGATGCGGATCGCGTGCCGGTAGCCCTCGACGTCGAAGCGACCCGTCTCGACGTCGTAGAACGTCGTCAGGTTGAGGCTGGCGAGGTTGCACGCCGTGTCGTCGAGGAACATGTACTCGGAGCAGTTGTGGACGACGAGGCCCGACGCCACGAAGTGGTGCGTCGCGGGCTCGGTCAGGTCGTACACGGTCTCCTCGCCGAGGGGCTCGAGGGAGACGAGGCGGTCCTCGAAGCGGTCCTGGTAGGTGCCCACCTCGCGGTTGAGCTGCGCGAGCCGCTCGGCCTTCGCGCTGCCCGCGAGGAAGCCGATCTCGTGCTCGAACACCACGCGCGAGCCGCGCGTGATGCGCAGGCTGTGGAGGGGCGCGACCGGGTACTCGGCCTCGCCGCCCTCTCCGTCCGGCAGCATCGCCGTGCCGGCGTCGCGGCGGTCCCGGTAGAGCTTGGACTTCACCCCGAAGCTCAGGAGGAGGAGCTGGACCTGCTCGAGCAGCTCGACGGAGGAGCTGTCGAGGGCGACGTGGTGCGAACGGCTGCCGTAGTTCGCGACGGTGCCGTCCGCCGTGAACAGCCCGCGCAGCACGGCCGCAAGGGAGGCCTGGTCGAGGCCGAAGACGGCGTCCGTGAAGCGCTTGGCGTGGCTGCCCTCGTCGAGGACCGCGTAGTGCTTCAGGGGGTCCACCACGCAGCGCGAGCTGGTGCCGAACCGGACGGTCGCCTGCGGGGCGTGTACTGCGGTCTCGCGACGGCCCCGCCCGTCGGCGGCGTGCTCCTCGCGGAAGGCGGCCAGCCCGGCATGGACGCGCTCGGCGACCTCGGCCTCCTCCGGCGCCAGGGTGACGAGCGCGTGCTCCTGGCCCTTCGTGAGGTAGCCGTCCCCCACCATCAGCCCGAGGAACTCGCCCACGCGGGGATCGAGGGTCTCGGTGCCGAAGCCGGGACGACCGAGGAGCAGCACGTCGTCGGCGGTGAGCTCGGAGGCGGGAACGTCTCCGCGGTTGGCCGTGAGCACGCGGTGATCGGCGGTGAGCTTCAGCGTGTAGCCCGCGGCCGTGCGCAGGCGGAAGACCGGCTTGAAGCCCGTGATGAAGGCGGGCCCGACCGGGTGGTTCGCGCCGTCCGAGCCGACGATCGTCGTGCCTGCGTCGAGCAGCGAGTCGATGCGGCGCCAGCCGTCCACGGTCGCGACCAGCGTGTCGCCCGTCACGCACGGGTTCGACGCATTGATGCGGCCGTCGGCCGGGCAGGTGTGCCACTCGTTGATCGTGGTGTCGAACTGCACGCCCGGGTCGGCGCAGGCCCACGCGGAGTAGGCGACCTTGTCCCAGAGCGCCTTCGCCTGGATCGTCTTGGCCACCGACTTGTCGGTGCGGCGGACGAGGTGCCAGTCGCGGCCCTCCTCGACGGCGCGCAGGAAGTCGTTGGTCACCCGGATCGAGTTGTTCGAGTTCTGCCCCGAGACCGTCAGGTACGACTCGCCGTCCCAGTCGAGGTCGTAGACGGGCACCTCGATGGAGGTGAAGCCCTGCTCCGCGAGCGCGATCACGCGCAGCGTGTAGTTCATCGGCACCTGGTTGCGCCGCGCCTCGGCGACGGCCGCCCGCAGGTGCGGGTTGCGGACGCGGTCGAAGCGGACCGCCGGGTCCACGTCCTCGGCGTGCGTCGCCTTCATCACGGCGGTCAGCGCCTTCGACAGCATCTTGCTGCCGGCGACGAGCGCCGCGAC
>CAZJJQ010000280.1:0-5757 GCA_964546345.1 uncultured Planctomycetales bacterium | reverse complement strand
TCCCTCCGCTCCGCCGAGGGCGGGCGCGTGCAGGCCGGGCGCATCCACGAGGACGAGCTCGCCGTGCGCGCCCCCGGCCTGTCGCGCGAGGACGCGCTCGCGCTCGCGACGCAGATCCGCGAGCGCCTCGCGGCCGTGGAGCTCCGGACGGACGACGGCGACCCGATCCGCACGCCGGTGTCCGTCGGCGTCGCGCGCTGCCCCGACGACGCCAAGAGCGTCGAGTTCCTGCTCGACGCCGCGGGACGCGCGCTCGGCGCCGCACGGCAGGACGGGGGAGACCGCGTGGTGGACGTCGCGCGCCTCGACGCGGCCCTCGTCGAGGTGCCGCCCTTCGAGGACGGCGCGATCTTCCGCACCGAGCGCATGGTCCGCCTGCTCGAGACGGCGCGCCGCGGAGCCCGCACCAACAGCACGGTGCTGCTCACGGGAGAGACCGGCGTCGGCAAGGAGGTGCTCGCCGACCTCATCCACCGCCGCAGCCCGCGGGCCGAGAAGCCCTTCGTCAAGATCAACACAGCGGCCTTCCCCGACACGCTGCTCGAGAGCGAGCTGTTCGGGCACGAGAAGGGCGCGTTCACGGGCGCCGACCGCCGTCGCGAGGGCCGCTTCGAGCTGGCCGACGGAGGGACCATCTTCCTCGACGAGGTCGGCGAGATGGCGCTCTCCGCCCAGGTGCGCCTCCTGCGCGTGCTCGCCGAGGGGCAGCTGACGCGGCTCGGCGGCTCGAAGCCCGTGGACGTGGACGTGCGCGTGGTGGCGGCGACCAACCAGGACCTCGAGAAGGCGGTGGCCGCCGGACGCTTCCGCGAGGACCTCTACTACCGGCTGAACGTGCTCCGGATCGAGATCCCGCCGCTGCGGGACCGACGCGAGGAGATCCCCACCCTCGTCGAGCACTTCCTGGTCGAGGCGCGCCGCCGCATGGGCCGCGGCCCCACCCGGCTGTCCCCGCAGGCGATGGACGTGCTCTACCGCCACCCCTGGCCCGGCAACGTCCGCGAGCTCCGCAACGTGATCGAGCGCGCGGTCGTGATGTGCGAGGAGGACGTCGCGGGCCCCGAGCACCTGCGCCTCGACCCGCCGCGCGCGGGCACGACGACCTCCGCGGCGACGCCCGTGGCCGCGCCCATGGACGCGCTCAACGAGCGCCAGCGGCGGCTGCTCGAGTTCCTGGCGGCGAACGGCCGGTGCACGAACCGGCAGTACATCGAGATGACGGGCGCGTCCGAGCGCACGGGCCTGCGCGATCTGCAGGAGCTCATGGCGAAGGGGCGGATCGTCCGGGACGGCAAGCGACGCGGAGCCGTCTACCGGCTGCCGTGAGGAGGGGGGCGCGGGGGGCCGAAGCCCGCGGAGCCGTCAGCGCAGCGCGAGATCCCGGGCGGCCAGCAGCCGGTCCACCTGGTACTCGGAGACGTGGCGGCCTCCCTCCGTGACCGTGAACCGGATCGAGAGGCGCAGCTCGAGGCGGCCGGTCTCGCAGTCGTAGATCCAGGAGTAGTCGAGCAGCAGGCTGGCCGTGCGGCTCGACTCGGTGACGTCCCGTCCCTCGATGCGCTGACGCTCACGGTGCTCGAGGACGCTCACGATCCTCGTGTTGGAGATCGACAGGGCCCCCCTGCCGCAGCCCTTCCGGAGCTCGGGCACGGTCGGCTCCGGAGGGGGCGTCGCGAGCGCGGCCCGGACCACGCTCTCGAGCGTACGGCCTTCCCCGAAGTCGATCCCCGAGAAGTCGTGCCGCTGGAACGTGCCCCCGTAGCGCCCGGGGAGCGTCGCCCCTTCGATCTCGAGCTCGTCGCCCGAGAACCTCATGGTCATCGCCTGCGCGCGCACGAGATCCTCGTCGTCCGCCTTGCGACGCCAGTCCACGGCAAGCTCGAAGGGCTGCGGCGGAGGCGCGGCGAGGGGGAGGGGCGCGGGAGGCTCCGCGGGGACCGGAGCCGCGGGGCGGGCCTCCGAGGACTCCACGCGCACGGGGGCCTCGGGGGCGAAGACGGCGCGCGGCGTCCCGGCCGGAGGGGGCGCCAACGGCGCCCCGTCCACGAGGACGCGCAGCAGGAGCGTGGGATCGTCCGAGGAGAGCACGCGGGCCAGCCGCTTAAGCCTCGTCGCGGCGAAGGGCGCGACGGGGAGGAGCTCCGCCGCGCCGTCGCCGCCTGGCCCCGAGGCGGGAGGCGGAGGCGCTCCTTTCAGCGACAGGTCCAGCGCACCCCAGTCCACCGGCACGTCCGCCGGCGGCTGCGCGCGCGCCGCCGCGTCGAGCAGGAAGGGAACGACCTCCCGCGCCACCTGCTGCCCGACGGCCTTCGCCCGATCGGACGGAACGCCCTGCGCCGTCGCCTGGGCCTCCGTCCGCGCCGCGAGCTCCGCGACGTTCGGCGTGCCCGCGTCGTTGGCGGCCGTCCACACCGCCCAGAGCGTGACGGTCTCCCCGAAGGAGGGACGGAGGTCGGCCGTGCGCGGCCCCGGCACGAGCGGGACCGGCCTGGCGGGCTCGGCATCGGGTGAGGACCATGGCGCCGAGGGGCCGTCGAGGCGCAGGGTCGGGGGCGAACCCCCGCGCGCCCTCTCGTACGGCCCGACGGGAGGGACCACCCGCGTCGAAAGGACCACGAGCCGGTCCGCGCCGGGCTCCGGGCTCCCCACCGCGACGCGCGCCTCCGTCGTCGCCGAGAAGCCCAGGCCCGGGAGCGTCCAGGTGCCCGTGGGCAGGAATCGGCGCAGCTCCCGGTGGCCGGCCGCGGAGGCGAGCGCCACGTCGCGCAGCGGGTCCGGCGCGTCGAACGGGCGGCCCGGCGGCACCGCGAGGGCGAGGCCGTCGTCCGGCGGCCGCAAGGTGCGGTCGGTGCAGACCGCGGGGATCGTCGCCCGACCCCGGCCGCGGGGTGGGCAGAGCACGTCCGGGGACGCGACCGCCATCAGGGTCTGGACGCGACCGTCCGTCGGCACGAACCGCGTGCCCGTGGGCACCCGCAGGATCACGGGCTCGTCCGACGGATTCGAGGCGAACACGTCCACCGCGTGGGTCGTGCCGGTGCCGGCGAACCGCACGCGGAAGCCCGCGGGGGCGCGCGCGAAGGCGGGCGCGTCCACCACGAGGGCGGCGGGAACGGAGGCCGCAGGGGCGAGGAGCGGCCACCGCACCGTCGCAGGTTCCCCCCGCGCGTGGGCCCCGGGTCGCACCGCGAACCGCAGCACGGGCGACGTGACGACGCCGGTGAACGCACCGTCCCCCGCTTCCGTGTGCACATACGCGGCCTGCACGGCGAACACCGCCGGATCGTGCGGCCGGTAGGGAAGTTCCAGGTCCACCGCCAGCTCGAGGGAAGCGCCGGGAGCGAGGTCGGTGGTCCTCGGAGAGGCCGGGTCGCGTCCGAGCACCGCGAACGGTGTACGGGGCACGGCGGGAAAGCGCAGGCTACGGGTGAACACGCGCAGCGTGCCGGGCCGGGCCTCGCCCGCCCGCGCGAGCGAGAGCGGCGCGAGCCGCACCGACGTCGAACCGCGGTTCGTCAACCGGAAGGTCACCGGCGCACGGGCGTCGGCGGCCGCGTCGCGGGCCCCGGGGACCACGTCCAGGACGAGCAGGGGAGCCTCCGCCGCCGACGCACGGAGCCCGGGAAGGAGCATCGCGACGGCCGCCACTCCGGCCAGCCACGGACGCGGGACCTTCATGGCCGACCCTCCCAACGAAGCGATTCCCTCGCAACGCGCGGGGAAGGTAGCCCGCGGCGGGTTCCGCTGTCGAGGGCGAAGCCCCGTCCAAGCCTCCGGACGTCCCGCTACTTCCGGGTCAGGTCCAGGTCGCCCCAGACGACGTCGTCGGCACCGACGCCCCCGCGCCCCCCGGTCTCGAGCACGACCGTCGTCGCGGCCCAGATCGCCGCCACGTACGCCGCCCGCTGCTCGGCGGTCGCCCCGGGCGCCTCGCGGGCGACGGTCGCCGCCAGGTCCTCGGCGCGCTTCCCGTCCGTCGCGCGCCAGATCGCCCACTGCCGTACCACGTCGTCGGCGTCGGGGATCGCGGGCGACCGGTACCGCGGGTCCGCACGAGCGACCCCGAAGGACGCGGCGAGCACCGCACGAAGCGCTGCCCACCGCCCCACGCGCGGGTGCTGCGTCATCGCAGGCGGGGCCTCCGCGCTCCAGGCCTCGACGGAGAGGGGCCCCACGCCTCGCACCCATGCGCCCCGGTCCCAGGGCCTGAGGTCCGCATCGAGGCACAGCCCGTGGATCGGGGCACCCTCCGGTCCCGGACGCACCTGCACCGACTCGACCAGCAGATAGCGCTGGAGCGTCGGATCCGCCCGGGACCGGAGGATCGTGCCCGCCTCGAGCGTCACCACCGCCCCTGGCATCTGGGACGACACGTACGCGCGGGCGACCCTGCCGTGGGTGCGCCCTTCCCCGCGAAACGCCAAGGGCGGGCCCGAGACGGCGGTCCCCCGCTCCGCGGCCCGACAGGCGGGGCCGAGCGCGAGCGCCCCGACCGCCAGCAGCGTGCGCAGCCTCACAGGTCCCACGACAGCCCCGCACCGAGGAAGACGACCGGGCGCCAGGTCGGACCGCCCGATCCGCGGTCGCTCGCGACGAGGTGCCCGTCGAGCGCGAGGAACGCGGAGAGCCTCTCCCCGACCCGCGTGGACCACGAGGCGGAGCCCCGCGCGGAGAACGCGAGCTCGTCCTCTCCGAGTCCCTCGAAGGCGGCGAAGCCGGCACCGAGTCCGAGCGCACCTTCGAACCGTCGGCCGCCCACGCGCAGCTCGCGCCGCACGTGCACACCCGGCTCCACGAAGATCACGAGGCCAGGATCGCGGGGCTTCGACGCCGATGCCGTCGTGGACGGCGGGACCGTCGATCGCGCCTCCCGCGAGGCGAACACGACCGTCGCCGGCAGCTCGACCGCCACGCCGGAGCTCACGGGCCTCCTGATCCGCGCGCTCAGGGAAGGGCTGGGATCGAGGTCGAACGCGCCGTCGAACGCACAGGCCCCGACGTCCACGGACACCCTCGACCTCGACGTGGCCGTCACAGGGTCCGGGGCGGGCGTCGTGGCGAGGACCCCGACGTCAGGAGCCGTGGACGGGATGCTGCCGGGCTTGCGCGCGAAGTCGGGCCCGGGGGCCGCGCGGGGCGCGGGCTCGGCGGCAGGCGCGGGGCGGGCGACCGCGCACCCCCCGAGGGCGGCCGCCGCCAGCAGCACGCAGGCGCGGGGCACGGTGGCGGGTCCGGTGAGGCGCACGGCGACCGTCACCCTCCGCCATGCGTCCGCCCCTGTCAATCCCTCCGTGCCCGCGAAGGCGCGCCCCCCGATCCGGGGGATCCCTCGCGCAGGTACGGGCCCGCGTCCACGCCGATCCGCGCGCACAGCGCCCGGAACGCGGCCTCCCGCTCGCCCCGGTCCTCCGTGTGGAAGCGCAGGAAGAACGGACGCTCCTCGAGGTCGAAGGGCTCCGCCGTCGTGCCGTGGACGAAGCAGAGCATGGCCGCGAAGTGCACCGCCACCTCGCCCTCGCGCGCGAGCGCGCCGCGCAGCAAGGCGTCCACCACCTCGGGGGGATGCCGCTCCTCGACCTCGGCGAGCGCCTGCGTGAGGCCTCCGTAGAACCGTGCGTCGCACAGCGCCGCCACGACGGAGGCCGTGCGCTCCGCGTCGGAGGCCACGTCCGGCGCGTGCGACGCGACGGCGAGCCGCACCTCGTGATCGCCCGCGGTCGCCGCCCGCCGCAACGCCTCCCGGGCGCGGGGGGTGCC
>CAZJJQ010000279.1:0-5784 GCA_964546345.1 uncultured Planctomycetales bacterium | reverse complement strand
CGCCCGCGCGTGAACGTGATCGAGCGCCCGGCGGTCAAGGGGTACGAGGTGACGGGCCACCACGAGATCCTCGTGCCCCTGCTGCGGATGGCGATCCTCTCCGAGGAGGGCGCCGACGCCGCCGCGCCGGCCCGGCGCGACGACGCCCGCGAGCCCGAGCCTCCGAGGAGCCCCGACCCGAGCCGGCGTCTCGAGGACGGAAGGGGCCTCGCGCGGGACGCGGGGGGACCGGCCGCGTCCGAGGAGGGGGGGGGCGCCGGGGGCCGAGGGCCGACGACGTGAGCCCCTCCGCCCCGCCCCGCTCCACCGCGGACGTCCTCGCCTCGCTCGGCTCCCCGCGCGTCGTCGTCGTGGGGGACCTCCTCCTCGACCGTTACATCACCGGCCTCGTCGAGCGGATCAGCCCCGAGGCGCCCGTCCAGGTCCTCGCCGTCGAGCAGGACGAGCGGCGCATCGGCGGCGCGGGCTCCGTGGCCCACGACCTCGCGGTGCTCGAGGCTCGGACGGTGCTCGTCGGGGTGGTCGGCCGGGACGACTCGGGGGCGGAGGTGCGGCGCCAGGCCGAGGCGGCCGGGATCGAGCTCGTCGCGATCGAGGACCCGACGCGGCCCACGAGCCTCAAGACGCGGCATCTCGCCCGCAGCCACGGCCTCCCGCAGCAGGTGCTGCGCGTCGATCGCGAGGTGACGACGCCGGTCTCGGGCGAGCTCGAGCAGCGCGTGCTCGCCGCGCTCGATCGTGCGCTCGTGGGCGCGGACGCCGCGCTGCTGTCGGACTACCAGAAGGGGCTGCTCACCCCGACCGTGCTCGCGCACGTGATCGCGTGGGGGCGTCGCACCGGCAGGCCGGTGGTGGTCGATCCGAAGGGCGAGGACTTCACGCGCTACCGCGGGGCCACCGGCATCAAGCCCAACCGCCCCCAGACCGCGAGGACCACCGGGATCCCGATCCGGCGCCTGGAGGACGCGGAGCGTGCGGCGGACTGGCTCCTCGAGCGCTTCGGCTTCGACTTCGCGCTCGTCACCTTGGATCGCGACGGCATGTGCCTGAAGGGGCGGGACGGGGAGGCCCACGCCTTCCGGACGCAGCCCCGCGAGGTGTACGACGTCACCGGCGCCGGCGACATGGTGCTCGCCGTGCTCGGCCTGGTGCTCGGGTGCGGGGGCAGCCCCGCGGAGGCCGCCGCCCTCGCCAACGTGGCGGCGGGGCTCGAGGTCGAGAAGGTGGGGGTGGTGCCCATCCCGCGCGCCGAGATCGCGGCGCGGCTGGCCGAGCGCACCCACGCGACCGGCAGCAAGGTCGTCGAGCGGCCGCACGCCGCCGCGCTCGGCCGCCGGCTGCGGGAGGCCGGGCGGCGCATCGTCTTCACGAACGGGTGCTTCGACGTGCTGCACGCCGGGCACGTGCGCTATCTCGCCTTCGCCCGGGCGCAGGGCGACGTGCTGGTGCTCGGGCTCAACGCCGACGAGAGCGTGCGGCGCCTCAAGGGCCCGCCGCGTCCCGTCAACTCCGTCGGGGACCGCGCGGAGGTGCTCTGCGCCCTCGAGGCCGTGGATCACGTCGTCGTCTTCCACGAGGACGACCCCCTCGCGCTCGTCCGGGAGCTCCAGCCCGACGTGCTCGTCAAGGGCGCCGACTGGAAGGACAAGGGCGTGATCGGCCGCGAGGTCGTCGAGGCCCGCGGCGGCCGCGTCGTGCTCGCGCCGCTGCTCGACGGGCGCAGCACCACCCGCACCCTCGAGCGGCTCGCGGCGGGGCCGGAGGGCGCGCTCCCCGTCGTGCCCCCGCCGCCCCCGGAAGCCTGAGCGACGTCCGCGATTCCCCCGCGCCGGCACGGCCGCGCGTCAAGGGGCTCGCACGAAACGCACCTCCATCCCGTCGCGCGCCATGACCCGTGCGTCGCCCTGGGCGCGGAAGAGGATGGCGTCGCCCACCTTCGCCTCCAGCTCCCCGCGCACCCCCGTGACCGTGAGCGTCACGTCGGCCCCCGAGGCGGTCCAGGTCCCGTCCACGCCCGACGCGCGGTCCGAGAGGACGCCCAGCCGGAAGGTGCCGTCCGCCGCGAGGTCCACGTAGAGCTCCTTGAAGATGGCGAGGGCCAGCAGGAGGGGGAACTCCATCTCCTCCGGCTTCATCCCCTTCCGGACGAACTGCGCCTTCAGCTGCTTCGCCGCGTCCTCGAGGTCGGGGACCCAGCGCTCGTCCTTGGCGAGCTCGATGCGGACCGGGATCGACTCGACCGCCGTGGACTCGGCGTAGCGGGTGACGGCGACGACGAGGGGCCGCACGAGTCCGTCCGCGCGGGGCACGGTCACGACGTGGGCGCCCTGCTTCGGGTCGAACGTGCCCCGCAGCACCTCCCAGCCCGAGCCACGGTGCGCGAGCGCCTGGACGCCCGCGGCGAGCTCCGCGGCCGTCACCGTCACGCGGATCCCGCTCCCCGGGGGGAGCCCGGTGGGCATCCGCATGGCCCAGTACCGCGTGCCGAGCCCCCCGAGGGCGGCGAAGCCCGAGAGCGGCGCCGCACGGGCCCCCTCCCGGAGCTGTCGGCTCACGTACCGGGCGAACGCGTCGCTCACGTTCTTCACCGCGGCGCGGCCCCCCGCGAACCGATCGGCGTCGGGCAGCCGACTGTCCGCGGGCGCCTGCTCGAGGAGCACGCAGCCCACGACGTAGCGCTCGTACTGCGCCCGGAAGCGGGGGCCGAGGGCCGCCTCGTCGCCGAGTGCCTGGGAGACCGCCGCGAGGCCGTGGGCCCCCGGCGTCGCCCGGCACCGATCCCACAGCGTGCGGAGGAGGCCCGCGCCCTGGCCTCCGTGGGTCGCGAGGAAGCGCAGGAACAGCGACGCCCCGTAGGGCCGTCCCTGCGCGACGTCGTAGATCCCCTCGGCCTGCCGCACCGCGACGTGGGGGGAGCCCTCGGGGAAGCGGAGGAGCCTGCGCTCGTTCACCACGCACTTCAGCACGTCGGAGAAGACCTCCGTCGCGGCCCATGCCGCGCTGGCCTCCTTGAGCCACGCATCCTCGCCCGGGTCGTACCCGTGTTGGATCGCGTGGAAGAGCTCGTGGGGGACCGTGTGCTTCATGAGCCGTTGGCCCGCGGCCGGCCCCTCGCCCAGCGCGTCGAACCGTCGCGCGTGGAGCCAGAGGACGTGCTGGCTCGGGCGGTAGAAGCCCATGGCGCGATCGAGCGGCGTGCCCGTCGCGTCCGCGATCACCGCCACGAGCTTGCCGCGGCGCCGGGGCTTGGGCGCCTCGAGCCCGACGAACTCGACGTACGTGGACCACCCGGCCTCGAGCCACGCGGCCGTCTCCGTCGCCATGGTGTCGGTGACCGTGCCCGCCGCGACCTCGTCGCTCCACCCCCCGACGAGGAAGTGCTCGGTCTCCTGCAGCAGGCGCAGCCGACGGGGCGCGTCGGCGGAGGCGGTCCCCTGCGAGGAGGCGGCCAGGAGGAGGAGCAGGCCGAGGAGCCCGGGCGCGAGGAGGCGAGAGTGGGCGCGACGCGGACGCGGGCTCATCGCAGGTCTCCGTCCTCGGGACCTTCGGACGCCACGCTCCGCAGGCGCCCGAGCAGGTGGAGCGTGAGGTCCGTGCGGAACTCGACCGCGCCGTGGCGCACCTCGGGCAGGAGCTCGTCGGGCACGGACTCCCGCCGCACCGGGCCGAGGTCGATCGCCTCGATGCCGAGGGCCGCCTCGGTGACCGTGATGCGCCGGGTGAGGCTCGAGAGGAGGACGCGGTCGCCCGCGGCGACGTCGTGGCGCCGGCCGGAGAACGTCACGGAGAGCCCGTCGGCGTCGCGGGCGCTCAGCGCGAGGCGGCTTCCCTCCGGCACCAGGCGCACCCGCTGAGCGTACGCCGCGAAGGGCGCGCGTTCGGTGGCGGGGTCGAAGCGCAGCACCTCACCGACCGCCGGCACGTCGAGGGCGACGGAGCCCGGCAGGGCCGGGAGCCCGTGCACCTCGACGTGGGCTCCTTCGCGTCCGCGACCCACGAACCGGACCTCGTGGAGCAGGATCGCGGCGCACCGCGCGAGGGGCACCGTGGCGTCGGCGAGCCGTACGCCGAACCGTGCGAGGGTCTTCGCGTCGGTCGTCCGCGCGACGTCGGGGTGGATCCACGCCGTGCCTCCGTGAAGGGTCACCGCGGCGGGAACGTCTCCTCCCGCCTCGAGCCCCAGGTCGTCCTGGAACTCGTCCGCGTTGCGCTCGAGCAGGTGCACCACGAGGGGAGCGCCCAGGACGGCGGCGGGGGGGACCGTCGCCTCGCTCGCCAGCGCATCGGGGTCGGAGGAGGTGGCGGGCCCGGGGCGCGTGTCCCGATCGCGCGCCGACGGCGGGCCCGGCGGGCCCGGCGGGGTCGGTGGGGTCCGTGCGAAAGGACGCCCGCCCGACGGGCCCCCGTCGCGGTGGGAGAGGAGCGCGGCGAACCCGCCGAGCACGCACAGGACGAGCACCCACCGCACGGTCCGCACGAATCCGGACGTCATGGTCCACCTGCCCGCCCCGCCGCCGACGGCCCGAGGGCGCCCTGGATGGCCCGCAGGGTAGGGCAGGCGCGGGGTGGCGGGTAGTCCGAATCCGGTGGGGGCCGTGGCCTCGACACCCCCTCGCAGGATGGGCGCCGGGTCTGCACAATGGACGCGAGGGCCCCGCCATGGAAGTCACCTGCCCGGGATGCGGCAAACACGGTCGGATCGGCTCCTGGCGTCCGGGGATGGTGCTCTCCTGCCCCGCCTGCGGACGGCGCTGGCAGCCCGGGCCGAACGACACGTCGGGGCGCGCCCCGGGCGTCCGGGCGCACCCGACCGGGCACGCCGTGCCCGACGAGGACGCCCGATGCCGACGCGGCGCCCGGCTCTGCGGCCTCGCGCTGCTCGCCGGGATCGCCGTCCCCGTCGTCGAGGCCTCGTTCGACGGGGACGGCGGCCAGAAGCTCACCGCGCTCGGCCTCTGGGACTTCTGGAGCGTGCTCGAGTCGGGCACGCAGATCGCGCTCGGCGTCCTGGCGGCGCTCGCGGTCCTGCTGCTCGTGCTCTCGATCGAAGGACCGTCCCGGGTCCGCTCTCTGCTGCTCGCGGCCGCTCCCGTGGGTGTGCTCGTGCTCCATGCGCTGTACGCGAACAGCCTGTCGGGGCGCCTGGTGGGGCTCGGCCTGCCGATCCTCTTCCTGCTCACCGGCCTCGTGGCCGCGGCCCTCGCGGCGGCCAACCGGCTGCGCAAGCTGCATCCGGGCGTCGGTCGGCTGCGGATCGCCGCCGTGGTCCTGGGCGGCCTCGGCGCCGGGCTGTGCTTCGTCCCGCCGGGGAGCGGGGAGGTCTCGATCGGAGAGCTGGTGCTCGGTTCCGGCGCCGGGACCGCCCCCTGGCCCCCGCGGGTGGCCCTCGGGCTCCTGCTCGCCTACTTCGCCTCCGCGGCGCTCCATCTGGTCCCGCTCGCCACCCGGCCCGTCTCGCGCCTCCTGTCGGCCCTCGGCCGCCTCGCGGCCCTCGCGCTGCCCGTCAGCCTCGCGGTGATGCCGCTGCTCGGCAACGGACGCGACATGGCCCTCGAGTCCGTCGCGGCCGCCGCGGGGGCGATCAAGACGCCCATGCTCCTCGTCTACCCCGCGCTGATCGCGTTCGGCCTGGCGCTCGTGCCCCTGGCGGGGGACTGGCTCGCCGGCGGCCGCAGGGCGGGACCCTCGGAGGGTGCACGGGCGTCGCCCGGGCCCGCAACCCCGACGCCGGCCCCGCGGCCCGGCGGCCCCTCGGCCGATCTCCCGCCTCGGCGCGTCGCGGCC
>CAZJJQ010000278.1:0-5794 GCA_964546345.1 uncultured Planctomycetales bacterium | reverse complement strand
ATGCCCTGCACGCCGTACGCCGTCGCGACCTCGTTGTCGCCGCTCGGGTAGTAGATCTGGCGCCACGGCATGTGCTTCGCCGTGATGAACTCCTTCACCTTCGCGGCCTCGTTCGGACGGTCGAGGGTGACGCCCAGGACCTCGAAGCCCTGGTCGTGGAACTTCTTGTAGGTCTGGATCACGTTCGGCATCTCGGCGCGGCAGGGCCCGCACGACGTCGCCCAGAAGTCGATCAGGACGACCTTGCCCTTGAACTCGTCGAGGGTGACGGCCTTCCCGTCGAGGTCCTTCGCGGTCTCCGGGAGGGCCGTGGGGTCCTTCCCGATCTGCTCGAGGCCCTCGATCAGCTGGATGACCTCGGCGGCGCCGCCCACGCCCGCCAGCGCGTCCTTCGCGGACTGGTAGGCGGTCTTCGCGCCGTCCAGGTCGCCGAGATTGAGGAGGAAGTCCGCGTAGGCGGCCCACGCCTGCAGGATGACCTGCGGGCCGTGCTTCTCGAGGGTCACCCCCTTCGTGAGCGCGCCGTAGGCCTGCTTCGCGTCGTCGTTCTTCTCGAGGTGCGCGAGCGCGCCGGCCTTGCTCGTGAGCACGCCCATGGCGCTCTTGCCCTCCGCGTAGCCCTTGGCGTACGCGTCGGCGTGCTCGACGACCTTCGCCCACTCCTCGACCTCCTCCGCCAGGTCCACCGCGGAGACGAGAGCGGTCTCGGCGTCCTTCGCCGCGGCGTTCGCCTTCAGGTACGTGACCACGGCGTCGTAGCGCTGGCGGCGGAGGGCCTTCTGCTCCTCCTTCTCCCGCGCGTCCCAGCCGGTCTCGAGGTCGTCGAAGGAGGCGAACGTGCTGGGCGTGGCGGAGGGGGCCTTGCCTCCCTTGGCGGGCGGGGTCGCAGGCTTCGGACCGCCGGCCAGCGCGCTCGAGAGCGGCAGCGCGACGGCGAGGCCGAGCGCCGCGGCGAAGAGGGCGCGGAGGGACGGCAGGGGACGGGACGTCATGGCGGAGGGGACTCCGGGAAGGGGGGGGCGCGGGGGGGGACCCCGAAGGCGTTCCATCCTATCCGGGGGCGCGACTCCCGGCGTCCGGCGAGCCCGGCGCCTACCGCGGCTCCATGCCGGGGCCCTGCGGCTCGCCGGGGGGCGCCGAGGGGGCTCCGTCCCTGCCGCCGCCGGGGGGCGGTCCGACCGGTGATCGCGCGTCCGTGAGATGGAGGTCCACGAACCGGCTCCGGTCGAGCCGCAGGACCACCACGCGCACCTGCTGCCTGCCCGCCACGCGGGCCGCGATCAGCGCCTCCCGGAAGGCCGTCGGGGAGGGGACTGGACGCCCCTCCATCTCGCGGATCAGCTCGTAGGGGAGGATCCGGGCCTGACCGGCCGCCGAGCCCTCCTCGACGGCCGCGACGAGCACCCCCGGCGCGTCCGGGGCCAGGCGGAGGGCCTGCCGCACCTCGTAGGTGAGCTCCTTCACCGTGAGCCCGGTGCCGGGGTCGCGCTCGCGCTGCGCGCTGGTGACGTCGCGCGGCGCCTGCTCGACCACGAGGGCCACCTTGCGACAGGTGCCGGCGCGGCAGACCTCGAGCTCGTAGGAGGTCCCGAGGCCCCAACCGCCGAGGAGGCGGACGAGGGGGGTGTTGCGGGGCGTCCACGGGCGGGGGACCTCGGCGTCGTCGGGCCAGGAGGGCGGGTTCACGCTCTCCCGCAGGTCCACGGGGGGAGCGTCGGCGCCGGGGCCGCTCGTGCGGCGGGCCGAGAGGAGGATGTCGTCCACGGCGAGGCCCGCCTTCTGCGCCGGGCTCCCCTCGTGGACCGCGTTCACCACGAGGCCGCGCGCCCCGTCCCGCGTGGGTGCCGCGACGCCGAGGGCCTCGGCGACCGCCGCGCCGAGCACGGGCGACGTCTCGACCCCCAGCCAGGGCAGCCGCAGGGCGTCCTCTCCCTTCTGCGGGAGCACGCGACGGTCGAGGTCGGCCGCCAGCTGCCCGGGCTCGCCCAGCTCCTCGAAGAGCGCCGCGACCACGCCCCGGCGGCCGTCGTCGTCGCGTCGGCCCCGCAGGGAGGCGCGTTCGAGGTCCTCGGGGCGCAGGTCGGCCGCGAAGCCGAAGGGCCGCCCGTCGAGGTCGAGGAGGAACGCGCCCGCCGGGATCGCCTCCTCGCACGTGAGGTACGCGCGATCCCCGTAGCCGCGCGTGCGGCCGAGGGAGCGGTCGTAGGTGACCAGGTCGCGGCGGTCCCCCGCCCGGTAGGTGACGCGATGCACGAGGAACGCGCTCTCGATGGGCGGGGCCGGCGGACGCGTGGCGGGAAGGGGCTCCACCATGCCGGAGGTGAGGCGTACGACGAACGCGCCCAGCCCGCGCACGCGACCCTCGTAGACCGCGTCGATGGGCTCGTCCCCCGCCTCGAGCGAGACCTTCTCGATGCGCGCGACCCATGCGTCGGGGAGGTGGACCGGCACCAGGACCCGGTCGGGCCCGATGGCGAGGCCGTAGTGCCGGGCGTTCTCGTCGGGCTCGGGGTCCGGGGCGCGCCCGAAGCTGCCGAGCGGCGAGGCGTCCACCGGGCCGGCGTCGTCGGCCGGCCGGTACTGGATCCGCACGGCGTGCACGAACGAGTCGTCCCGCAGCGACCGCGCGCGTTCCTTGAGGCCGGCGAGCGGCACGGCGTCCTTCGCCTCCGCGAGCACGCGGTCGCCGGTCCAGACGCTCTCCTCGAGGTCGAGGGTGCCGCCGAAGCGGAAGCCGACGGGGGCGCCGTCCTGCGCCACCACGAGGTCGAGGGTGCGCGTCAGGGCGCTGCCGCCGAGGCCCGCCACGGGCCGTTCGGGGTGCCCGTACGAGAAGCCCTTGCCGCGGAACGCGCGCCGCCGCGCGGAGCCGAGCGCCTCGGCCCACGTCTCGAGGCCCCGCGCGCCCTCCGCGAGCGAGCCGACGTAGAGGGGGGTCTCGGGGCCCACCGGGGGCGCGGGCACGGCGAACGTGACCGGCTCCCCGTCGAGGTCGGCGTCGGCGCGGAGCAGCAACCCGCCGCAGTGGGGGAGGATGGCCCACGGGCGGGCCGGGACGGCCTTCCCCGCGCGTCCTTCGATCTCGACGCTCGCGATGCTCCCCGGCGGGAGGAACAGGTCGCTCGCGAGGACCGTGCGCCGGTCCGCCACGAGGAAGCCCGGCACGCGCATCGACATGCGCCAGCGGCGGAACAGCTCCGTGGACGAGTCGGGATCGACCCCGACGGCGCCCTCCGCCTCCTCCTCCAGGTCCTTCTGGAAGCGCAGCACCACCATCACGGCGTGCCGCTCGACCCGGTCGAGGACCGTCGCGAACGGCACGCGGTCGTCCGCACGCGCAGGCGCGGGCGCGAGGGTGAGGGCGGCGAGGCAGGCCAGGCAGGCGAGGAGGGCGCGGCGGCGGCCCGGAGGGACGAGGGAAGACGGGGCCATCAGTCCTGCCTCTCCGGCGAGCGCTCGAAGGAGAGCGCGAGGTAGAGGCGGCGACCGTCGCGGAGCACCTCGAGGAGGGCGACCTTCTTCGCGCGACCGTCGCTCACGGTCTCGTCGTAGACCTTCCGCAGCGCGTCGAGGTCCTCGAGGGGCTTGCGGTCCACGGCGAGCAGGACGTCGCCCTCGACGACCCCTCCCTCGGCCGCGTTCCCTGGGTAGCGCACCCCGAGGACGTACACGCCCTTGCGGCGGTGGAAGGCCAGGTCCGGCACCCGCTCGCGGGAGATCGCCTGGAACGTCGCGTGCCAGCGCGGCGCGTCGAAGGCGTCGTCGTCGCCCACGTCGGAGGGCTCCGGCGTGACCTTCATCTCGAGCACCTGGCCCGCGCGCTCGACCTCGAGCACCGTGGGCTCGCCCGCCGGGAGGTCGGCGAGGGTCCAGCGGACCTCCGGCAGGTCCTCGCGGTACTTCGCATCGATGGCCGTGCCGCCGGCCCGGAGCACCCGGTCGCCCTTGACGACGCCCGCGGCCTCCGCCGGGCTGCCGGGGGCGACGTCGTCCACGATGGCGCCGTGGTCGCCCGGGAACACGGTCGCGTGCTGGAAGTCCACCAGCGGCCGCAGGGTGATCCCGGTGGTGGACCGCCGCACCTTGCCGTGCTCGCGCAGGCGCGCGACGACGCGCTTCACCACGTCGATCGGGATGGAGAACCCCAGGCTGTTCGCCGCCTGGATCCCCAGCGTGTTGATCCCCACGACCCGGCCGTGGGTGTCCACGAGCGGTCCCCCGGAGTTGCCGGGGTTGATGGCCGCGTCGGTCTGGATCCAGTTGTTGTAGAGGTGCTTCGCGGCCTCCCCGAGGTGGCGTCGCGCGTTCGAGACGATCCCCAGGGAGATCGAGCGCTCGAACCCGTAGGGGGCGCCGAGCGCCATGACGAACTGCCCCTCGACCACGGCCGCGGAGCTGCCGAGCTCGGCGGGGACCACCTTCTCCCCGGGCGCGAGGCGGAGCTTGAGGAGCGCGAGGTCCGTGGGCTCGTCGAGCCCCACGAGGACGGCGTCCACCTGGCGGCGGTCCTCGAGGACGCAGCGGATCTCCGTGCTCTTCTCGGCCACGTGGTAGTTCGTGACGACGTACCCGTCGTCGCTCACGAGGATCCCGCTCCCGAAGACCTCCACCCGGCGCTTCTCGCCCCCGGACAGGTCCTCCTGCACCGGCCGGACGAACACCAGGGAGGGGAAGACCCGCGCCTTGGCGTGCTCGATGACCCCCTCGAAGTCGAGGGGCTTGCGGTCCTCGCCGCCGACCGCCCCGGGGCGGGCGATCAGACCGAGGAGGACCCCGGTCACGAGGAGGGGGACCCACCCCCTGACGAAGGCGCGGGAGGGGAGGACGCGTGCGCGAGGTGCCATCGATGGATGGATCGGTCGGCGACGCCGGGAGGCGTATGCTCCCCCCCGTGGCGGCCACCCCCTCGCCCCTCTCGCCGCCGACCCCCTCCTCCGACCGGCGCCTGCACGCGGTGGCCGCCGCGCTGGCCCTCGCCCTCGGCGCGATGCTGTGGCTCCAGGGCGCCAGCCTCGACCCCACCGCACGCGACCAGGTGCACGACCTCTCCCTCGCCCTCCGCATCCGGGAGGGCACGGCCCTCACCGACGGCAACCGCCACCCCCTCTTCCCCGCCCTCCTCGCCCCGTTCGCCGACCGGACCGCCCGCTTCTTCACGGACGCCCGCCTGTTGTCGGCCGTCCTCTCCGCCGCCGTCGCCTACGCCCTGTACCGCGCCGCCGCCCGGGTGTTCGGGGCGGGCCTCGCCCTCCTCTCGCTCCTCGGCGTCCTCCTCGAGGTGCGGCTCCAGGCCCGCCGTATCTGCCCGGAGCCCCTCCTCGCGGGCCTGCTCGCGGCCTCCGCCTCGGCGCTCGCCACGGCGACCTCCGGGGCCCGACCCGTCCGCGCGACCGCGCTGGCCGGCGCCCTCCTCGGCGCCGCCTGGCTCACGAAGGGGAGCGCCACCCTCTCCTTGGGCGCGTCCGCCGCGTTCGTCCTCCTCGCGCGCGCCCCACGGCGGTCCGCCCGTCTCGCCGCGCTGCTCGCGGGCTTCGTCGCCGTCGCGTCGCCGCTGCTGGCCGTGAACGTCGCCGCAGGCCGCTCGCCGCTCTACAACGTGAACTCGGCCCACGTGATGTGGGAGGACCGCTGGGACGTCGAGCTCGACCGTCGCAGCGAGGCCACCCCCGCGACGTGGTTCGCCCGCCACGGCGTGGGCGACGCCGTCGAGCGCCTCGCGACGGGCCTCGTGCGCCAGCGCGGGGTCGAGTGGATCGTCGGCTTCCTCGCGATCGTCGGGGTCGCGGCCGTCCTA
>CAZJJQ010000277.1:0-5800 GCA_964546345.1 uncultured Planctomycetales bacterium | reverse complement strand
CGTGGCGCCGTGACTACCGCCGGAAACCTGCGCGCGGCGCGCAGATTTCGGGCGGCAGTAGATCAGCGGTCCGACCAGCGGAAGCACCTGACGCCCACGACGAAGCCGAGGACGCCGATCGCGAGCAGGATGCCGCACGCGGGGGCCGCCTCGACGAGCGAGAAGCCGCGCCACAGCCCCCCCTCCAGCGCGAGGATCGCCCACTTGACCGGGCTCGCGCTGCTCACCGTGCCCATCCACGCGGGCATGAAGAAGAGAGGCACCATGCCCCCCCCGAACAGCGCCATGAGGAGGAACACGGCCCAGCCCATGCCGGAGGCGGACGCCTCCGTCCTCGCCACGACGGCGAGGAGCATCATGAGCCCCACGAACCCGATGGAGGCGCAGACGATGGCGAGCGCGAGGACCGCGACGGAGGTCGGACGCACGCCGAAGCCCGCCACGGCGATCCCCACGAGCAGCGTCGAGACGCACGTCGTGGTGGCGAAGCAAGCGAGCGCCTTGCCCGCGAGGATCCGGGTGCGGGAGAAGGGGGACATCGCGAGCCGCACCAGGGTGCCGCGTACGCGCTCCGCGACGATGGAGGCGCCGAACGCCGCCGCGGCGCCGAGGATCCCCCAGACGATCCCCTGGGCGAAGGTGTAGGAGAACGAGTTCGTCGGCCCGCGACGGACGGCCGCGATCTCCATCGGGACGAGCTCGACGGGGGCTCGGGCCGCTGCCGGCATCGAACGCGCCCGCTGCTCCATCACCGCCCGGACGAGGAGGCCCTGCAGGAGCCCCGCCTCCGCCCGGCGGGACGGGTCGAACCCGACCTCGAGCCGCGCCGGCGGCGCGAGGACGCCGCGGACCGCCTCGCCGAATCCCTTCGGGAGCACGACGGACGCGGCGCGCCGGCCCCGCCGCACCGACTCGGCGGCCTCGGCGCGCGTGGAGACCCCCGTCACCTCGACCTCGTCTCCCTCCTCCAGCCGGCGCACGAGCGCCTTCGAGCCCTCGGAGCCGTCCTCGTCGCACACGGCGATGGGCAGCCCCGGACGGTCCCCCGCGCCGCCCGAGAACATCATCCCGAACAGCACGGCCATCGCCAGGGGCCAGAAGCAGGTGAAGACCAGGGCCGCCCGGTCCCGCAGGAGCAGGCGGACGTCTTTCCCGGCCAGGGCGAGGAGCGCGCGCATCAGTCCCGCAGACTCCGGCCGGTGAGCGCGAGGAACACGCTCTCGAGGTCGGGCCGGTCCACCCGCACGCTCGACGCGCCCTTCTTCGAGAGGAGCCGGGTGAGCTCGCCGACGGGGTCGGACGTCTCGATCCGTTCGTCGCCTCCCGCGTGCGTCACGGTCACGACGCTCCTCCCGCCGTGCCGGTCGATCAGGGTCTCCACGGCGTCCAGCGCCAGCACCCGCCCATGGTCCACGATCGCCACGCGGTCGCAGAGGCGCTCGGCCTCCTCCATGTAGTGGGTGGTGTAGACGACCGTGCGCCCCTCGGCCTTCAGCTCGAGCACGGCGTCGAAGATGGCGTTCCGGGACTGCGGGTCCACGCCGGCGGTGGGCTCGTCGAGGAGCACGAGCCGCGGGTCGTGCACGAGGGCGGCCGCGAGGTTGAGCCGGCGTTTCATGCCCCCGGAGAAGCCCGACACGCGGTCTCTCCGGCGCGGCTCGAGCCCGGTCCAGCCGAGGAGCCGGTCCACGCGGGCGGCGAGCTCCCGCCCGCGCAACCCGAAGAGGCGGCCGAAGAACGTCAGGTTCTCCTCGGCCGTCAGCTCGTCGTAGAGCGCCACGGCCTGCGGCGCGACGCCGATGGAGCGGCGCACCTCGGGATCGGTGGGGGCGCCCGCCCCGTTCACGACGACCTCCCCCGCGTCGGGCGCCACGAGGCCCACCGCCATGTGGATCGTGGTGGTCTTGCCGGCCCCGTTGGGCCCCAGGAGGCCGAAGACCTCCCCGGCACGGACGGTGAGCGACAGGCCGTCCACGGCCCGGGTGGGGCCGTACCACTTGCGGAGGTCTCTCAGCTCGAGCATGCGGAGGCGCACGCTACCGACGGGGACGCCCGGGGGTCAAGGTCCGCGTCCTCGGCCCCGCGGCCCCCCGACGCACGGGGTCAGGGCCACAGCCTCGCGAGGAGCAGGGCGGACAGGTAGAGCCCCAGCCCGTAGACCGCGTGCGTCGCCAGGTTGCGCAGCCGCACCGCCGTGGGATCGGGCGTCTTCGACGCGGCGACGCCGGCGCCCATGGCGGGCTGCATCACGCACCACGGCGCGACGATCGTGCCGAGCCCGACGGCCAGCGGCGGCCCGAGGGTCGGCGAGCGCGCCCACGCGAGCCCCTGGAGACCGAGGAGGAGCAGCGCGAACGCGATGCCGATGGCGTAGTGCGCGAACCAGCCGAGGGGACGCTCCCCGCGCACCGGCTCCGCCGCCGCGATGCGCGCGTGGAAGAACCTGCCGCGGGGCAGGTGCCCGATCCAACGCCCGAGGAGCGCGTAGTCGAGGCCCACGATGCCGAACGCGCGGCGCGCGAGGAGCCCCCACGCGTCCATGGCGGCGGCGCCGCCCACGCCGAGGAGGGCGCCGCGCAGCACGAGCTCGAGGGCCCCGTTCACCGGTTGGGCCGCAGGTCGGCGAAGAAGTCCTGGGGGAAGTCCACGCCGCGCTCCCGGAACAGACGCACGAACCTCGGCACGAGGCCCCGGGGCCGGAAGCCCCCTTCGGCGGTGAACGCCCAGACGTCCTGGGTGAGGATGCCCTCCCCCTCCATCCCCGCGACCTCCACGATCTCCACCACGCGCCGCACCCCGTCCGCGCCCCGCGCCACGTGCACGACGAAGTGGATCGCGCCGGCGACGTGCTGACGCACCGCGCGGAGGGGCATCTCGGTGCCGGCCATGAGCACCATCGACTCCAGCCGACGCAGGGCCTCCCGGGCCGAGTTCGCGTGGATCGTGGTCATGCTGCCTTCGTGGCCCGTGTTCATGGCGGTCAGCATGTCGAAGGCCTCGGCGGCGCGGCACTCGCCCACGATCACGCGATCGGGACGCATGCGCATGGCGTTCACCACGAGCGCGCGCACGGAGACCCCGGAGTCGCCCGGCACCGAGGGACGCGCCTCGAGCAGCACCCGGTTCTCCACCGCGGCGGTGAGCTCGCCGACGTCCTCGATCATGACGATGCGCTGGTCGCGGGGCACGAAGCTGGTGAGCACGTTGAGGAGCGTCGTCTTGCCCGCCCCGGTCCCGCCCGAGACGATCACGTTCGCCTTCGCCCGCACGCACGCGGAGAGGAAGGTGGCCATGCGCTGGGTCCACGTCCCGCTCGCGACGAGGTCCTCGGCGCGCCGCACGTCCCGCCGGAACTTGCGGATGGTGAGGGCGGGCCCGTCGGCGGCCACCGGTCGCACCACCGCGTTGAAGCGGCTGCCGTCGGGCAGGCGCCCGTCGGCCATGGGGCTCGCCGCGTCGAGGGGGCGACCCGCGGCCCGCGCGAACGCCTGCATGAGCTCGAGGAGCGCCGCCTCCGACGCGAACGGCGTGGGCACGCGCTCGAGGCGTCCCTCCTTCTCCGCGAACACGTCCCCCGGACCGTTCACCATCACCTCGGTGACCGCCGGGTCCTCGAGGAGCGCCCGCAGGGGGCCGAGGTCGAGCGCGGGGCCGCCGACCGGGTCGGGAGGGGACATGGACACGGGCGGACCTCGCGAGGGGAGGGGGGAAGGGTACCTCCGACGGCTCCGGATGCCGCCGTACCGGGACGCTCCGGGCCCCGCGGCGCGGCCTCCCGGGCTCGGAGGTCCTCGCCCGCCCCTCCCCCCGCCGCCCCCCACCTCCCTAGGCCGAGTCATTCATGAAGGACGAGGACCTGTGGCGCCGCAACCGAGCGGAAGGCCCCGGTTTGGGCCGATGGATGCGGCCCGGGCGCGAAGCGAGCACGACGATCGCGTGTTCTTGTCACACGCAGAGGAGGGATCGCTTCGCGGGTGCGACTTCGGCACGCAGACGCACCCCAGGATACGCCCGGCCCGCAGGCACGGCCCAAACCTCGTCCCCTTCATGAGTGATTCGGGCTCGGCGGGTCAGCCCCGCGACGGGCCGCTGCCGGGGGCCGCGGGCGGGACGCCGGATGGAGGAGGCGCGTGCAGGCGCACCTCGCGCTGCGGCGCGGGGATGTGGATCCCCTCGCGACGGAAGGCCTCGGTCACGGCGAAGCGCAGCGCACTGGCGACGGCCCCTCGGTCGCGGACGCGGTCGGTGTGGCAGAGCAGCACGAACTCGAGCGCGGAGTCGCCGAAGCCCGTGAACCGCACGACGGCCTCCGGGAACCGGAGCACGTCGCGCTCGGCCCGGGCCGCCTCCAGGAGGACGCGCTCGACGCGCTGCGGGTCGGTGGCGTAGGCGACGCCGACCCGGACCTCCACGAGGCCGTGCGTCATGCCGTAGGAGAGGTTGCTCAGCCGCTGGGCCATCATCTGGCGGTTGGGGACGAGGACGGTGGTGTTCTGCGGCGTGCGGATCAGGGTGCCGCGCATGCGCACCTCCTCGACGGTGCCGGTCATGCCCTCCACGTCGATGAGGTCGCCGACGCGCACGGGGCGCTCGAGGAGCATGACGAGCCCGCTGAAGAAGTTGGCGAGCACGTCCTGGAGGCCGAGGCCGACGCCGATGCCCGCCGCGCCGAAGAACCAGGCGAGGGAGGCCGTGTCGGCGCCCACGGCGTCGAGGCCGAACAGGATGGCCAACGCCCAGGCCACGTAGCGGAGCATCGCGAGGATCGCGTAGCGGGCGCCGACGTCGAGCTTCGAGCGCGGGAACGCGAGGAACGTGAGGACCGTGCGCACCAGGCGCGCCAGGAGGAGGACGATCAGGACGGCGGCGACGCCGCCGAGGAAACGGCCCCACGTGAGCGCGCCGACGCCGACGATGGGGACGTCGAGGAAGGCCCGCACGTCGGCGAACCGGACGTCCCAGGTGCCGAGGATCCAGAGGGCGGTGGACGCCCCGACCGTGAGCCCGATCAGGCCCGAGCCGATGCGCTCGAGGCCGACGGCGGCGGGGCTCGGCTCGACGCTGCCCGACGGCCCGGCCGCCCGGCCCAGGCTCATCGTGTTGCGCAGACCGATGCGGAGCCCGCGCGCCACGAGGGCGGCGACGAGCACCTGCCCCGCGGTCCAGGCGAGGTTGCGGAGGATCCAGGCGAACAGCGGGTGGTAGCCGAGGCCGTGGGTCACGACGAGGGCGAGCCCCGCCGGGATCGCCAGGGGGAACAGGACGCGGGTCGCCACCCAGGCGAGGTGGCCGAGGGCGCCCGTGCCCGCCCGTGCGCGCACGGCCTTCAGCGCGCCCCCGAAGAGGAGAGCGGCCGCGCCGAAGAGCACGAGCGCGCCGTTGCGCACCATGCGCAGGAGCGCGGCGAACGCCGGGTTCGAGCCCGACGTGTGGATCAGCCAGGCGCCGGCCTCGGTCACGAGGAGGATCCAGAGCAGGGCCCGGGCCGCGGCCTCCACCCGGACCGCCTGCCCGTCCGTGAGCGGGACCAGCCGCAGGCCGGGCCGCTGGGGAGACAGCGCCTCGAGCACGCAGGCGCGCACGAGCGACCAGCCCGCGACGAACGCGCAGGCGCCGAGCACGCGCGCGCCGACCGGCGCGGCGGCGTCGAGCGCCACCGCCGCCGCCAGGGCGAGCGCGCAGAGCGCGAGGTGGGGCGCGACACGCCGCGCCATCCGCAGCAGGCGGATGCGGGGGACCAGCGGCGCGCGAGGGGCGCGCCGGGGGGCGGAGAGGGGATCGGCGAGGGCGCTCACGTTCC
>CAZJJQ010000276.1:0-5805 GCA_964546345.1 uncultured Planctomycetales bacterium | reverse complement strand
CGCGGTGGCGGGGGGGGCGCCCGGGCGGGCCGCCCCGGCCCGGGCGGCCGCGGCGCCGGGGGGGGGCGGGCTGGGGGGGGCGGGGGGGGCCGGGCCGGCGGACGCGGCGGGGGCGGGAGACGCCTTCTCCTCCCCCGCGGGCGCGCCGTCGTCGGAAGGGCCCGCGAGGTGGCCCAGCGGCTTCATGAGCGGGAAGAGCACGGCGTCGCGCAGGCTGTCCTGGCCCGAGAGCAGGCACACCAGGCGGTCGATGCCCATGCCGAACCCCGACATCGGGGGCATGCCCGTCTCCATGCACGCGAGGTAGTCCTCGTCGATCTCCATCGCCTCGTCGTCGCCGGCGGCCAGCGCCTCCATCTGCTCCTCGAACCGGCGCCGCTGGTCGATCGGGTCCACCAGCTCGCTGTACGCGTTCACGATCTCCCAGCCATTGACCACCAGCTGGAAGCGGTCCGTGACGCTCGGGGACGCGTCGTTGCGACGCGCGAGCGGCGACAGGTCGATGGGGTGGCAGGTGACGAAGACCGGCTGGATCAGCTTCGGGCGCGAGACCTTCTTGTAGAGCACGTCGATCAGCGGCCCGCGCCCGAGGACGTCGAGGTCGTCCCGCTCGAGGACGATGCCCTTCGCGGCGATGGCGCGGCGGAGCGAGGCGGCGTCGGGGTGGAGGTCGTAGTCGATCCCGGAGTCGCGCAGGATCAGGTCCCGCATGCGCACGCGGGGCCACGGCGGCGTGAAGTCGATCGTGTGCTCGCCCCAGCGGATCGTCCGCGACCGCACGGCCTCGTCGAGCAGGTGGAGGAGCAGGCCCTGCGTGAAGTCCATGTTGTCGTGGAAGTCGAAGTAGGCGCAGTACCACTCCACCATCGTGAAGTCCTGCAGGTGCGAGGGGTCCATGCCCTCGTTGCGGAAGCACCGCGCCACCTCGTAGACCCGGTCGATCCCGCCCGCCACGAGCTTCTTGAGCCACGTCTCGGGGGCGATGCGGAGCGCGCACTCGATGCCGAGCGCGTTGTGGTGGGTGTAGAAGGGCCGCGCCAGCGCCCCCGTGGCCTTCGCCGCGAGGATGGGCGTCTCGACCTCCTCGAACGAGGCCGCGTCGAGGTAGCCCCGCAGAGCCTTCACCACCCGCGTGCGCAGCCGGAACCGTTCCCGGGTCGCCTCGTTGACGAGGAGGTCGAGGTGGCGCTCGCGGTAGGAGACCTCCTTGTCCGTCAGCCCATGCCACTTGTCGGGGAGGGGGCGCAGGGCCTTCGACAGGAAGGTCCAGTCCGTCGCCCGCACGGTGGGCTCCCCCTTCTTCGTCGTGAAGGTGACCCCGGTGAGCCCGACGAAGTCGCCGAGGTCCACGAGCCGGTCGAACCGGGACAGGGAGGCCTCCCCCACCACGGACGCATCGAATGCGACCTGGCACCGTCCGCTCTGGTCCTGGATCGTCGCGAAGGTGAGCTTGCCGAACGACCGGCTCGTCATCACGCGGCCCGCGACCGCGACCGTGACCCCCTCCGTGGACAGCGCGAGGGCCTTCGCCTGGGCGAGGGTGTGGGTCTTCGGGTAGCGGTCGGCGTAGGGACGGATCCCCTCCGCCCGCAGGGCTTCGAGCTTCTTGAGACGGGCTTCGCGCTGGTCGTTGGCCATGGGGGCCCAAGGGTACGGGGGGGGCCGCCACCCCCGGAGAGCCGCGCCGACCGGTCCCCCGCCCCCCGTGCCCCCCACCTCCCCCGGGCCGTCCGTCTCCCTCGGGCCGTCCGTCTCCCCCCGGCGCCCGCCTCCCCATCGACCCCAAGGCGTCAGACCCTCGCTGGCGACCGGAAGGTGTCCGACACCCGTTGGCGAACGGGCGCGCCCCCCCTCCCCGACGAACCGGGCGGAGCGTCGATGCCCCCTGCCCACCCGGCGACGGAGAGTTGACCAACAGGTGTCTGACACCTTCTGGTGAACTCCCCCGGGCCGCGGGGGGAGCCGATCGCGTCCCCCGGGCGCCCTATGGTGGCGGGCATGTCGGGCAGGCCTCCCTCCGAACGCGGCGCCGTCGGCCCCGTCCTGCGTCGGTTCGACCACGACCCGTCGTTCGCGGGGCTGGTGGTGGCCCACCGCACCTACCCGCCGGTGGAGGCGTCCTACGCCGACCTCCCGGA
The DNA here is from genome assembly GCA_964546345.1 of uncultured Planctomycetales bacterium. Lineage (GTDB taxonomy): Bacteria > Planctomycetota > PLA2 > PLA2 > JAEUHO01 > JAYTCP01. Next base: position 3,667 of record CAZJJQ010000276.1, on the reverse strand, counting down.
GGGCCTCGACCCCCGCCTGGGCCCGGCCCTGTCGGCCCGGGGCGTGCGGAGGCTCTACGTCCACCAGCGCGAGGCCTACGACCTGGTGACCGCGCACCGCGACACGGTCGTGGTCACCCCGACGGCCTCGGGGAAGACGCTCTGCTACAACCTGCCCGTCCTCGACGCGATCCTCAAGGACCCCGACGCGCGGGCGATCTACCTGTTCCCGACCAAGGCGCTGTCGCGGGACCAGAGCGCCGAGCTCCTCGAGCTCATGCAGGCGACGGGGGCCGAGCTCGGCTCGGCGGTCTACGACGGCGACACCCCGCCGGCCGAGCGCCGGGTCGTCCGCGACCGCGCGCACGTGATCCTGACGAACCCGGACATGCTCCACACCGCGGTGCTCCCCCACCACGCCCGCTGGATGAAGCTGTTCGAGAACCTGCGCATCGTGGTGATCGACGAGATCCACCACTACCGCGGCGTGTTCGGCAGCCACCTCGCGAACGTGCTCCGGCGCCTGCGGCGCATCTGCCGCTTCTACGGCAGCGACCCCGTGTTCGTGGCGTCGTCGGCCACCATCGCGAACGCGGGCGCCTTCGCCGCGACGATCCTCGAGCGCGAACCGACCCTCGTCACGCGGAGCGGCGCGCCGCGCGGCGAGCGGCACCTGCTGGTCGTCAACCCCCCGATCGTCAATGCGCAGCTCGGCCTGCGCGCCTCCTACCTCTCCGTCGCCCGCAAGGTCGCGTCGGCGTTCCTCGAGGGCGACGTCCACACGATCGTGTTCGCGGGCTCGCGGGTCACCACCGAGGTGCTCGCGAAGTACCTGAAGGACCTCTACCGAGACGACGTCGAGCGGGCGGGATCGGTGCTCGCCTACCGCGGCGGGATGCTGCCGCAGGAGCGGCGCGGCATCGAGCGCGGGCTGCGGGCCGGTCGCGTCCAGTGCGTGGTCTCGACGAACGCGCTCGAGCTCGGCATCGACATCGGCTCGCTCGACGCCTGCGTGATGGCCGGCTACCCGGGCACCGTGGCGAGCCTCTGGCAGCAGGCAGGGCGCGCGGGCCGCCGCATGGAGCCGTCGGCGGCGGTGCTGGTCCTCCGGTCGCACCCGCTCGACCAGCACTTCGCCGACCATCCGGAGGACCTCCTCGACGCCCCGCCCGAGAGCGCGCACGCGAACCCCGACAACCTCCAGGTGCTCGTGAGCCACCTCAAGTGCGCGGCGTTCGAGCTCCCGCTCGCCGACGGCGAGGCGTTCGGGGCGGAGGACCTTCCCGTCCTCCTCGGCTACCTCGAGGAGCACGGCGTCCTGCGCCACACCGGAGGCCGATGGCACTGGGCCGCCGACGCCTACCCCGCCAACGACGTGTCCCTGCGCAGCGTCACGTCCACGAACTTCGTCGTGGTGGACACGACGGGGGGCCGCAACGAGGTGATCGCCGAGGTGGACTACGCGTGGGCCTTCACGAGCATCCACGAGGGCGCCATCTACATGATGCAGTCGGAGCAGTACCACGTGGACCGCCTCGACTGGGACCGGCGCAAGGCCTTCGTCCGCAAGGTCGAGAGCGAGTACTACACCGACGCGATCTCGTACTCGAAGGTGAAGGTGCTCGAGGTGCTGCGGGGGGCGCTTTGCGAGACGATCCTCGAGCCCGAGTACGGGGAGGTCGAGGTCGTCCGCAAGGCGGTGGGCTACAAGAAGATCAAGTTCTACACGCAGGAGAACCTCGGCTTCGGCGACATCCTCCTGCCCGAGGACACGGTCCACACGCAGGCCACGTGGTTCACGGTGCCGCGCGACGTGATCGCCGCCGTCGGCGCCAAGCAGACCGATCTCGTGGACGCGCTCGCCGGCATGGCCAACGTGGCCCACGGGATCGCGGCGTTCCTGCTCATGTGCGACGGGCGCGACCTCGGCGTGGCGCTCGGGGACAAGTCGCAGGAGTGGTTCCACCGCCGGATGCGCGCCGTGCCCGCGGGGGCGCCGGGGGCCGCGGCCGTGACCGCCGCGCTCGGGGACGCCTCCCCGCCGCCGATGGACGCCTTCGACCCGACGATCTTCCTCTACGACCACTACTCGGGGGGGATCGGGCTCGCCGAGGCGCTCCACCCGAAGTTCCTCGACCTCCTCGAGGGTGCGCGGGACCGCATCGCGGCCTGCCCCTGCCGCGACGGCTGCCCGTCGTGCGTGGGGCCCGTGAAGGAGGTGGGCCCGCGCGCCAAGGCGCTCGGGCTCGAGCTCCTCGACCGCATGATCGACCGGGCCCGCCCCATCGGCGCGCCCCTCTCGCCGATCGAGGAGCCCGACCCCGTGCCGCACCCGACCCCGGACGCGTTCGAGCCGTAGCCGCCGTAGACTCTGCGGTCGCGCGCGACGGTCGTCCTCGGTGCGGACGTCTCCGGCGACCCGGACCGAACCATGGCCCCCGACCGCATCCACCTCTTCGGCGCCTCGGGATCGGGCACCTCCACGGTCGGCCTCGCCATCGCGGCGCGCTCCGGCCACGTGTCGCTCGACACGGACGCGTTCTACTGGCTCCCGACGGATCCGCCCTTCCGCAGCCCGCGCGCGATCCCGGACCGCCAGCGGCTCCTCGCCGCCGAGCTCTCCCGCCGCGCACGCTGGGTGCTCTCCGGCTCGTTGATCGGGTGGGGCGACGGGTTCGTCCCCTCGTTCGACGTCGTCGCGTACCTCGAGGCCCCGACCGCGGTGCGCCTCGACCGCCTCGCGCGCCGCGAGGCGAGCCGTCACGGCGCCCGGATCGGTCCCGGCGGGGACATGGCGGCGCAGCACGCGGACTTCCTCGCCTGGGCCGCGGCGTACGAGGCGGGCACCCGCGAAGGCCGCACGCGGGCCCGCCACGAGGCGTGGATCGACGCCCTGCCCCCGTCGCTGCGGTTCCTCCGCCTCGACGGCACCCGCCCCGTGGACGAGCTCGTGGACGAGGTGCTCGGCCTCGCGCCCGCCACGCCCCCCGTGCCCCCGTGCCCGGGTCGCTGAGCGCGCGCCCGTGTGCGGCATCGCAGGCATCGTCGGGGAGGGCGCGGGAGGGCCCGAGGACCGCGAGATCGTGGAGCGCATGCTCGCGACCCTGGTCCACCGCGGCCCCGACGACGGCGCCGCGATCGTGGGCGACGGGTTCGCGATCGGAGCGCGGCGTCTCGCCATCGTGGACGTCGCAGGCGGGCGCCAGCCCGTCACCGACGAGCGCGGGGAGGTCGTGGTGGCGCTCAACGGCGAGCTGTACGACCACGACGCGCTCCGCCGCGAGGGCGAGGCCCGGGGGCACCGCTACCGCAACCGGTCCGACACCGAGGTCCTGCTGCGGCTCGTGTCGGCCTGCGGCGACGCCTGCCTCGAGCGCCTCGACGGCATGTACGCCTTCGCGGCGTACGACGCCCGTACGCGCTCCCTGCTGCTGGCCCGCGACCGCATGGGCGAGAAGCCGCTCGTCTGGTTCGAGGCGGAGGGACGGCTGGTGTTCGCCTCGGAGATGCGCGCGCTGGCCGTGCACCCCCACGCGCCGCGGGAGGTGGACCCGGAGGCCGTCGCGCTCTACCTGCAGCACCGGTTCGTCCCCGCGCCTCGGACCGCGATCCGACATGTCCGCCGCCTGCCGCCGGGCCACGCGCTCCGCTTCCGCGACGGCCGGGCGGTCGTCGCCCCCTACGCCGT
>CAZJJQ010000275.1:0-5819 GCA_964546345.1 uncultured Planctomycetales bacterium | reverse complement strand
TGGGCGCCGTAGGGCAGCTCGCGGGCCCGCGCGTCCGCGAGGCCCTCGAGGCCGACGAGCGACAGGAGGGCGCGGGCCCGTGCCTCGATGTCGCGCTCGACGGCGCGGAAGCGCCGCCCGCGGAGCACGGCCGCGAGGAGCCCGTAGCCGGCGGGAATCCCCGCGGGGGTGCGCACGTTGTCGAGCACGGTCATCTCGCGCCAGAGGCGGATGTTCTGGAACGTCCGGCCGATCCCGGCCTGGGCCACCTTCCAGGCGGGCATCCCCCCGAGGCAGATCCCGTCGAGGCGGACGTCGCCGGAGGTGGGACGGTCGGCGCCCGTGATGCAGTTGAAGCAGGTGGTCTTGCCGGCGCCGTTGGGGCCGATGAGGGCGACGATCTCGCCGGGGTCGATGTGCAGGCACACCTTCTGGACGGCCTGGAGCCCGCCGAAGCGCTTGGACAGCTGCTCGACGTCGAGGAGGGGGCCGGTCACGGGGTCCCCCGTCCCGGGGTCGAGCGCGGCTTGCGAGGCCGGACGAGGTCGGAGAGCTCCCGCTTCCCGAGGATCCCGTCGGGACGGAGGAGCATGAGCAGGATGAGGACGAGCGCGTACTCGACCTGCATCCACGCCTTGAGGGTCTCCCCGAAGACGCCCGTCGTGAGCAGACGCTCGATGCCGACGAGCAGGAAGGCCGCGACGAAGCTGCCGGAGAGCGAGCCGAGGCCGCCGAGCACGACGATCAGGAGGATCTTGATCCCGACCATCATGTCGAAGTCGCGCGGGCCGATGCTGCCGTTGTAGTGGGCGTAGAACCAGCCGCAGAGGCCGGCGACCGCCGCGCCCAGGACGAACGCGCGCACCTTGTACGCGGTGGTGCGCACGCCGAGGAGCTCGCTCGCGACCTCGTCCTCGCGCAGGGAGACGATGCTGCGGCCGTGGGCGGAGCGGATCAGGTTGCGCACGAGGAGGGCGGTCCCCGCGAGCAGGACGACCGCGATCCCGAGGAAGAGCAGCCGGAACGCGCCTTGCCGCCCGGTGGGATCGAGCAGCACCCGCGGCACGAACAGGCCGAGGCTGCCCTCGAGGCGGGGCGTGTTCTCGATCACGATGCGGACGATCTCGCCGAAGGCCAGCGTGGCGATGGCGAGGTAGTCGCCCCGGAGGCGCAGGCAGGGCAGGCCGACGAGGAGGCCGGCGCCGGCGGCGGCGAGGACGGCGGCGCCCCCCGACACGGCGAAGCAGAGGAGCCCCGCGGCCGACCCGGGCTCGACGGCGCCCCACTCCGTGACCACGAAGCCGGCGGCGTAGGCGCCGACGGCGTAGAAGCCGTGGTGACCGAGCGAGAACATCCCGGCGTAGCCCGTGACCAGGTTGAGCCCCACGGCCAGGGTGGCGTAGAGCGCCACGTAGAGGAGCAGCTCGACGAACCAGAGGCCGGTGAACTGGAAGCCGGCCGCGAGGAGGGGCGTCATCACACCTTCTCCCGGCGCGCCTTGCCGAGGAGGCCCGTGGGCCGCACCAGCAGGATGCAGACGAGCACCACGAACGCGAGCGCGTCCTTCCACTGGGTGGAGACGTAGGCCCCGAACAGGTTCTCCACGATGCCGAGGAGCAGCCCGCCCACCACCGCGCCGGGGATCGAGCCGATCCCCCCGAGCACCGCCGCGATGAACGCCTTGAGCCCGGGCATGAAGCCCGTGAGCGGGTCCACCTGGCCGTAGCGCGTGCAGTACGCCACGCCGCCCACGCCCGCGAGCACGGCGCCCAGGAAGAACGTCGCCGCCACCACGCGGTTCACGTGGACGCCCATGAGCTGGGCGGCCGCCGCGTCCTCCGAGACCGCCCGCATGGCGCGCCCCATCCGGGTGCGCTGCACGAGGAACCAGAGGATCCCGGTGCAGGCGGCGAGCAGGAGCACGATCACGCGGTTCACGGTCCGCGGATCGATGGAGCCCTTGCGGTAGAGCGGACGCGGGCCCTCCTGCTCGAGGCGCGCCCGGACGGCGGGCTGGAGGGTCGCGCCCTTCGCGACGGCGAGCTTCTCGCGCTGCACGGTGCCGCCGCCCGAGGCGGGGAAGGTCCGCAGCTCGTAGTAGTGGGCGTCGGCCGGCGAGGGGACGTCCGCGAGGGCCGTCCACACGAGCGGATCGGGCCACGGCCGCTGCGTCGGCCCGATGGCGGGCCACTGCCGCGCGACGTTCTGGAGGAGGAGCGAGAGCCCCACGGCCGTCAGGAGGGCGGCGATGCGCCCCGACGAGCGGATGGGGCGGTAGCACAGCGCCTCCGCGAGCACCGCGAGCACCCCGGAGACCAGGGCGCCCGCGAGGACCGCGACGACGTAGGCGAGCACGACGGGCCACGGCTGGGGGAGGGCGAGCCGTTCGATCCCCCCGTCGCGCAGGACGAAGTACCCCGCGAACGCCCCCGCCATGAAGATCTCGCCGTGGGCGAAGTTGATGAGGCGGATGATCCCGTAGACCATCGTGTAGCCGAGCGCGATGAAGGCGTAGATCGCCCCCTGCGACGTGCCGATCACGAGGTAGTCGAGGAGGGTGCCCCCGACGCCCAGGTCCGTGTACAGCCGGACGAGGACGTAGAGGAAGCCGAGCAGGCCGAGCGCGAGGGCGAACCGCGCCGCGTGGAGGAGGGTCGGGCGCGTCACGCGGAGGGGGCCTATTCGGGCTGGATCTTCTCGACGAACTGGAACGCGCCGGCGGCCTGCACCACCACCACGGCCTTCCGCGGCGAGCGGTCGGCGCCGATGAGGATCTTGCCCGTCACGCCGGTGAACTCGAGGCCCGCCATCGCCGCGGAGAGGTCGGCGGGGCGCACCTTCTCGCCGCCGCGGGCCGCGGCCGCCTTCTTGGCGGCGTGGTAGACGGCCCACAGGCCGTCGTAGCCGAGCGCGGCCATGGCGCCCGGGTCCTTGCCCTCGTACGCCTCCTGGTACTTCTTCACGAAGTCCTGGACCGTCGGGTCGGCGTCGCTCGCGACGAAGTGCGAGGTGAAGTAGATCTTCGCGTCGCTCTCGCCCGCGAGCGGCAGCAGGTCGGGCGAGTCGAGGCCATCGCCCCCGATGACGGGCACGCCCTTCCAGGCCGTCTTGCCGAGGCGGATCATGGGGCCGGCCTGGGGGTAGTAGCCCGAGATGAGGATCACCTCGGGCGCGAGCCCCCCCACCTTCTGGACCAGCGTCGTGTAGTCCTTGTCGGTGGAGGTGTAGTACTCCGTCGTCACCGCGCCCCCGAGGCGGACGAACTCCTTCTCGAACTGCGCCGCCAGCCCGACGCTGTAGGCCTGGCCCTTGTCCACGAGGGAGACGGCCTTCTTCGCCTTGAGGCTGTTCCAGGCGAACCGGCCGAGCATGGTGCCCTGGAACGAGTCCTTGAAGCAGACGCGGTAGACGTCCTTCCCGTACTTGGCGACGTCCTCGGTCAGCGTGTCGTTGGTGGACGCGTGCGTCAGCAGGGGGACGCCCGCCTCCTTGCACACGATGGCCGCCTGCATGGTCTGGGACGACGCCACCGAGCCGAGGACGATCGACGCCCCGTGGTTCTCGATGAGCTGCTTCGTCTGCGGGCCGACCTGCTCGCGCTTGCTCTGCTCGTCGTTGAGCACGAGCTTGAACGCGAAGGAGGGGTCCTTCGCCCGGATCTCCCTCTCCGCGATCCGGATCCCGTTCCACGACTCCTCGCCGTAGGTGGCGACGTCCCCGCTCATGGGGAGGAGCACGCCGACGACCAGCTCCGGGTCGGCCGCCCGCGCAGGGGTCGCGGCGAGGAGCCCGAGGACGGCGAGGGGGAGCAGTCGGGACGCGAGGCGACCCATGGGCGGGGCTCCGGGAGGGACGCGGAGGGGGGAGGGCGCATCCTACGGACGCCTCCCCCCCCGGGCAAGCGCCCCGCGCGCCTTCCGCCGCGCTATCCTCGCGGCCCGGCGTCCCCCGCCGCCCCCCGGAGTCCCGCATGCGCCTCCCCCGCCTCCTCGCCCTGCTCCCCCTCGCCGCCGCGGCCGTCGCCTGCGACGCCGGCAGCAAGCCCGGGGTCTCGGGGTCCACCGGCCCGCAGCTCTTCCTCGTCTCGCCGAAGATGGACCAGGTGCTCACCACGGACGCCGTGACGGTGAAGCTCGACCTCCGCCAGTACGAGGTCGGCCCCGACGCGAAGACCGGCGGCCCCCACGTCCACCTGATCCTCGACGACGAGCCGTACCGCGCGATCTACGCCGACGGCCTCGGCGGCGGCGTCACGCTCGACAAGCTCGCCGAGGGCACGCACGTCCTGCGGGCGTTCCCGAGCGCGGGCCCGAAGGACGTGCACGGCGCCCTCCACCACGAGTCGCGCAAGAACGAGGGCGCGTTCACGTGGGTGCGCTTCCACGTGAAGCACCGCGGAGGGCCCCTCGACCTCGCCGCCGTGGACCCCGTGACGAAGCCCACCCTGACCTACAGCCGTCCGAAGGGCGAGTACGTCGCCGGCAGCCCGGACCACGCGCGGTTCCTCATCGACTACTACGTGACCGGCTGCACGCTCACCCCGGCGGGGTATCACGTCGTGGCGACCCTCGACGGCAAGAGGGTCGGCACCTTCTCGTCGTGGGAGCGCTTCGTGCTCCCGGAGCCGCCCGCGGTCGGCGAGCACGTGCTGAAGCTCGAGCTCCTCGACGCGCAGGACGCGGTGGTGGACGGCCCGTTCAACGCCACCGAGCGCAAATTCAAGGTGGTCGAGAAGAAGTAGCGGACGCCGGGCGGGCACGACGAAGCAGTCGGTCACCTCGCCGACCTTCCCGTGGGCGCCGAGCCCGTCGCCGGGGCGCAGCAGCCCGGCGGCGTAGCCGACCAGGAGCCGCTGCCCCTCCTCCGCGACGAGGACGACGCGGTTCGGGTCGTCCACCCAGGTGAGGAACGCGCGGCTCATGTGCTCGGCGGCGTCGGGATGCGTCGCGAAGCGGCCGTCGATGCGCGCGTTCTCCGCGGTCATGGCCTGGAACAGCAGCAGCAGGCTCGGGACGTCGCCGCGACGGGCGGCACGGATCGGGACGGCGTCCATGGTCAGCGCCCCCCGACGGGCGTCTTCTCGAGGACGCGCATCCACGGCTGGAACCCGAGGGCCTTGAAGAGCCCGAGGCTCCCGTCGTTCTTCGCGGGCACGGGCGCGCGCAGGACGGCCGCGCCGCGGCGGACGAGCGCGTCCACGAGACCGGCGAGCAGCAGGCGGCCGTGGCCCTTTCCCCGCGCGGTGGGCACGATGAAGCACTCGGCGATCTCGCCCACGTGCTGCACGCGGAACACGGGCGGCCACACCGAGAGGAGCCCGGTGGCGTAGCCGAGGAGGGGCGGGTCCTCGCCCGAGGGCACGAGCGCGGAGGGATCCTCCACGAGCAGCACCACGCGCTCGTCCTGCCCCCACCAGCCGGCGACGGACGCGCCGACGCGGTCGCGCGCGTCGTCGGCGAGGCGGAAGCGGGGCTCGAGCCGCGCCGTCTCCGCCAGGTACCAGAGCCGGAGCTCGCCGAGGCGCGGGAGGTCGCCGCGTCGGAGCGGACGCACGTGCGCTGCGCTGGTTCGGTCCATGGCGCCCTCAAGGTGGCCGCCCACCTCGACCGCGGGTACGCGACGGGCCTACCTTCGCACGGGGGGCCCTCCGGTGCGAGAGGGCAGGGATTGGGAAGAAGTCGCGGGCGGGACGTACGAGCTCGCCTCCGGGGCTCGTGCCGCGCGGCGGCTCGTCGAGGGTTCGGGGTCCCGAAACGACCTCCTCGCCGCCGCAGGTCGTTCCCGGCACTTCGGTTACGTCACTCGGCCTTGCGCGAGCCTCCGAAATCGAGCCCGATCGG
>CAZJJQ010000274.1:0-5867 GCA_964546345.1 uncultured Planctomycetales bacterium | reverse complement strand
CCTCCCCCCCACCGCCCGCCGATCCCCCCTCCGGCCCGCCCTCGCCACCGCCGCCGCCGGGGTGGCCCTGGTGCTCGGGCACCTCTCCGCCGTCGGCGCGACCGACTACCGCGCCCCCGCGGACGCGATCCTCGTCCTCGGGTCGCGCGTGCACGGGGACGGGCGCCCGTCGGGCTCGCTGATCGACCGCACGCGGACGGCGGCGGAGCTGTGGCGCGAGGGGCTCGCGCCCGTCGTGATCCTCTCGGGCGGCCGCGGCGCCGACGCTCCGATCAGCGAGCCGGAGGCCATGCGCACGCTCGCGCTCGAGGCCGGGGTCCCGGCGTCGGCGCTCGTGCTCGACGAGGCGGGGGTGGACACCGCGGCGTCGATCCGCTTCGCCGCGCGCCTCGCCCGCGAGCGTGGGTGGCGGCGCGTGCTGGTGGTGTCGCACGGCTACCACCTTGCGCGCGTGCGCCTGCTCGCGGACCGGGAAGGGCTTACGGTGCGCACGGTCCCGGCGGTCGAGACGCGCGGTCGCCTGTGGAAGTGCACCGCGATCCCGCGCGAGGTGCTCGCGTGGGGCGCGGCGTGGGCGTGGCCGACACGCTGACGCCGAGAGCGACGGAAGAGGCGTGGTGGGCGACGCTTCGGTGCGTACAATCGGCCACGATGCCGGGACGCGGTCCCGCAGCCCCCCATCCCCCGTGAGGTGTTCCGTGGCCAAGGGTCAAGTCAAGGTGTCGAAGAACAACAAGCCGAAGCTGACGGTCAAGGAGAAGTTCGCGAAGAAGGCGGCCAAGAAGGCCGCGAAGATGAAGTAGGGCTTCGACCGTCGCCGCACGCGGGGGAGGGCCGAGGGCCGCTCCCCCGCGGCGCGCCTGGCGTCAGGGCTTCCTGCGACGGGCGCGTTGGATCGCGGCGTCGAGGGCCTGGAGGAACCGGGAACGGTCGCGGTCCTGAAAGGGGGGCGGGCCGCCGGTGATCTCGCCCGCCTCGCGCAGGTGCGCGAGGAGCCCGCGCAGCGCGAGCGCCGAGCCGATGTCGTCGTCGGTGAACGGGCGCCCCGCGGGGTGGAGCACGGTGCTGCCCTTCGCCACGCAGCGTGCCGCCAGGGGGATGTCGGCCGTGACGACGATGTCGGTCGCGAGCGCGTTCTCGGCGATCCAGTCGTCGGCCGCGTTCTGTCCCTTCCGCACCACCACCATCTCGACGAGGGGGTCCCGCGGCGTCTCGACCCAGGCGTTGGCCACGACGAAGACGGGCAGCGCGTACCGCTTCGCCACGCGGTAGACCTCGGGCTTGACGGGGCAGCCGTCGGCGTCCACGTGGATGCGCACCCGCGGAGTGTACGGGGGAAGCCGCAACGGCCCGCGCGGGGACTCGAGCCCGATCTCCTCGGGAAGGATGAGGCCGCCGGACGAGCCGATCGCGCCCCGCCGGCGCCGAAGGTCGGGCGCGGCAGGGACGTCACGAAGACCCCCGCCCCGGGGTGAGCCGGGGCGGGGGGACGCCCCCACGGAGGGAGCGGGTGGAGCGGTCCCGACGGGTCAGTCGTCGATGGGGAGGCCGCTCGGGACGCGCTCGGGCTCGGCGGCCGAGAGGTCGAGCGCGGTGGAGTCGGTCAGGGTGCGGAGGAAGGCGACCAGCTGGTTCACCTCGGTGGCGTTCAGGCGGACGCCGTCCCGCACCACGGGGCTGATGGCCCGGGCCCGCGCCTCGATGCGCACCGGGTCCGTGTCCACGAAGCCCTGGAGCAGCGGGGACAGCTGGGTCGCGTCGTAGGCGCGCAGGCTCGCCTCGGGCGCGATGTAGTGACGGATCGCCGCCTCCAGGGTGGTGTAGGCGCCGTCGTGCATGTACGGCCCCGTGAGCTCGACGTTGCGCAGGCTCGGGGTCCGGAAGCGGTACAGGTCCCGCGGATCCCCGGTCACGAGGGCGCGACCGGTGTCCTCGATGGGGAAGTCCTTGCCGGGGCCGATCTGAGGGACGCCGATCGCGTGGTCCTGCCCGTCGGTCAGCGCGGCGCCGCCGTGGCACCGGGCGCAGCCGCCGCGTCCGTAGAACAGGGTCCCGCCGCGCTTCTCGGTGTCGGTCAGCGCGGTGGCGTTGCCGAGGAGCCACGCGTCGAACGCGGCCCCCTGGGTGGAGAACGCGGAGAGCTCGAAGGCCGCGATCGCCTGGGCGGCGTGGCCGAAGTTGAAGTCGCTCCAGCGGCGCACGGCCGGGTAGGCCCTGGAGAAGAGGTCGCGGTACTCGGCGACGCCCGTCGATGCGTCGTCGTCGGTGCCGACCAGGCGCACCATGATCCGGCTCCAGACCTCGAGGTTGGTGGTGGCGTCGGCCAGCTCGTTCTCGCCCGGCAGCCCGCGCATCTCGTCGGAGGCCGTGACGGGGAACATCGCCTGCGCGGCCAGCGCCGTGGGCAGCTGGGCCACGATCGCCGGCGCGGCCGGGGTGCGGCCGTTGAGGGCCGGCTCGGGGGTCACGAGCGTGCCGTCCTGGCGCTGGGACACGCGCCCGTCCCAGAAGAGCGCCCGCTTGCCCGCGAGCCGGAACAGCGCGGGGGCGTTGCGCGGGATCAGCGGGCCGTCCGCGAGCTGGCGCTCCGTCGCCTTGCCGAAGCCGCCCTCGCCGATGGAGACGGAGAGGCCGTCGCCGCTCGCCGCGTCCACGTCGTGGCAGGTGTAGCAGGAGATGTTGCGGTTGCCGGACAGGATCCGGTCGAAGAACAGCGCCTGCCCGAGGACGACGAGCTCCGGGCTCTGGGCGGGCGCCGGCAGCATCGTGCCCGCGTTCGCCTGGGCGGCCAGCTGGCGAAGCTGCGCCTCGAGCGCCGGGTCGCCCGTCGGGGTCGGGGTGGGCGTGGGGGTCGGAGTGGGCGTGGGGGTCGGGGTCGGCATGCTCGCGGCCTCGGCCGCGCCCCCGCCGCCACAGCCCGAGAGGACGGCCGCGAGGCCGAGCACGAGAAGGACTTCGCCGAGCTTGCTCCTTGCAGGTTCGAGGGACATGTGCACCTCCTCCGGGCGCCGCCCGGCCCGTGGTCGCCCCAACCTCGGCGCGACCCGCGAACCGGACACCGCACCCGCGGTGATGTCTCGGAGGCTAGTCCCTCGTCATGAGAGGCCCGTGACCGCTGGATGAGATCGTTGCACATCCGCCCGGAGCCCCTCGCGCACGGATTCCGCGCTCCGCGGGGCCGCCCGTGCGTTTGCAGCGCCCGTCGTCCCGTCGCGCCCCCCCGCCCCCGTCGCCCCCTACCTCTCCGCGCCCTTCGCGTCGCGCACGGCTTCGAGCCACCCGAGCCCGAACCGCACGTCCGGCTCGAGGTAGTGCCCCTCGCTCCACTCGTTGAGCGAGGCGACGAGCACGGTGGGCTCGGCCGCGCCCGACGCGGTCGCGTACGCGACCGCGCGCGCGAGCGCGTCGCGGAAACGCGCCGGCTCCTCCCCCACCACGACCGGCGACCACGGGTACCTGTCCGGGCGCGCGGGGCCGAAGTCGGCGCCGCGGGGGGAGGCGTCCCAGCCGGGCGACACCGACGGCACGTACGGCAGCCCCGACGCGGCCGCGTAGCCCGCCCACTCGCCCGCGCGCCGCCGCGCGCACGCCTCGTAGTCCTGGAGCGACGGCCCCTTCCACGCGGGCAGCAGCACGTAGTGCGTCACGCTGTCGAAGCCGACCTCGCGCACGCGCCCGATCACGTCGTGCGACGGGTCGATCGCCGCGAGGTGCACGTCGTCGTGCCCGTGCGCGCGCAACCACGCGCGCGCGGCGCGGACCGCCGCCGTGGCGCCGGATAGGCCCAGCTCGCGCAGGAAGAACGTCGAGTCGAAGATGGACAGGTACGGCCGCCCCTCCACGCGCAGGTAGGTCGGCCGGCGGAAGTACCGCTCGGCCACGTAGGCGACGAACGCCACGAAGTCGTCCACGTCGCTGCGCACGCGCCGGTCGTCCTCGATCACGGGCAGGTCGGCGCGCCGCACCGGCAGCACGCGCCGGGGCATGCGGTTGGCCCACATCAGGGCGAACGGCGCCGACGCGTCGTCGGGCGAGCCGAGGTAGCCAAGGTCGAGCGCGTCTTCGAACACGCGCTTGCCGCGGCACCAGAAGAAGCCGTACACGAACGCATCGACCCCGTGCGCGCGCGCGAGCGCGACCCGCCGCCCCACCTCGACGGGGTCGCGGTCGTCGTACGCGCCGAGCAGCGGCGCGCGCGGCTGCGCGTGGCCCGGGAACCGGGGAGCGCATCCCGCGACGAGCTCCCACTCCGTGAACCCGGGATGGAACCCCACGTCCCGCTCGGGGATGGGGTGCCAGCCGGGATAGACGTACGCGGCGATCCTCATCCGTGGGCCGGGGCGGGGCGGGACGTCATCGGCGCGATTCCACCGCGACCGGGACCCGCGCACAACCTCGGGCGAGCCGGCGGGCGGCGCTCGCCGCGGCGCGGGCGGCGGGGAGGTCGGAGGGATCCAGGGGGGAGTGAAGGGGGCGGCGGGGGCGGGGGGGAGGAGCGCGGGCCGGCGGCGGGAGGGGCGGGCCGCCGCGCGCAGGCTACGATCCCGACCCTCCCGGAGGACCGCGCCGTGAAGAAGCTGCTCATGATCGTGGGCGGGCTCGCCCTCGCCATCGTCGTCGCGATCGTCGTGGTGTCGATGATCGCCAAGGACAAGTTCGAGCCGTACGCGAAGACGTTCCTGACCGACTGCGAGGCGGGCGCGTACGACAAGGTCTACGCGGCCACCTCGGAAGGCTTCAAGAAGGCGACGAGCCTCGAGCAGTTCCGGTCGTTCATGGAGGTGCGGCGCCGCGCCCTCGGCTCGTGGAAGGCCATCAAGAAGGTCACGGGGGGCGGCATGGGGTCGTCGTCCGACGTCGGGGCCACCGGCAGCGTCTCCCTGGAGCTCACGTACGAGCGCGGTCCGGCCGACGCCGAGTTCCAGTTCGTGAAGGAGGGAGGGGACTGGAAGGTGCAGAACGTCACGATCAAGTTCGACGAGAAGCTGGCGCCCGCGGCCGATCCTGCGCCCCTCGAGAAGATGTCGCGCGACCTCCTGGCCCTCTACGACGCGGAGTCGTTCACGGCGCTCTACGCGCGCTTCAGCAAGCCGCTCCAGGAGGCCTGGAAGGCCGACGAGTACGAGCCGCAGATGCGGGGCGTCCACGCGAAGGCCGGGAAGGTGGTGGAGGCCAGGCTGCTGCCGATGGAGGGCCCGAAGGACGGCAAGTACGAGGTCAGGTTCGACGTCACGTTCGCGAACGGCCCGGGCGAAGCGACCTTCGGGTGGCAGTGGGCGAACGCCGAGTGGAACCTCGTGGCCGTCAACCTCCACACGGGCCCGCGCTGAACGGTCCCGGTCGCGAGGAAGGGGTGCACACGCACGGAGGCCCGCGGACGTCGGGCAGGGTCGCGGCCGCGACCGCGCGGCGCGGCCCGATCCGCCGCGGGTCGTCGCGCGGCAGGTCGCTGCTCGTCGCGTCGCTCCTGGGGGCCGGGGTGACCGTCGGCTGCGCGGCGCAGCCGATCCAGGACGCCGGCGCGGTCACGCATCCCGCGGTGGTCAGCGTCGTGGGCCGACGCGGCGCGGAGGCCGAGGTCGGCACGGGCTTCCTCGTCGCGCCCGATCGCGTGGTGACGTGTCGGCACGTCGTGGCGGGGAGCCCGGGCGTCGTCGTGCGCCTCGCCGACGGCCGCCAGGTCGCCGCCCTGGGCGTGCTCGCCGACCCGCGCACGGTGGACCTCGTGCTGCTCGCGGTGCCTGCGGTCTCCGGCGTGGCGCCCCTCACGCTTTCGCCCGACGCGCCCCGGATCGGCGAGGACCTCCTGGTGGTGGGGAGCCGCGCGGGCCGCGCGCAGAGCGGGGCCGCCGCGGTCGTCGAGAGCG
>CAZJJQ010000273.1:0-5878 GCA_964546345.1 uncultured Planctomycetales bacterium | reverse complement strand
CCCGACCGGCGGCGCCCGGGACGACGGGGGGGACGATGGCGGCCGGACGGACCGGGACGCCGGGCCGTGCCGGCGCCGCCGCCACGGCCGGAGGCACCGGGACCTGGGGCACCGAGGGGGTCTGAGGTCGGGCGGGGGGCGGCGTCTCGAGGAGGCCCTTCTGACGGAAGATCATCTCCGTCCCGCCGATCCTCACGACGTCGCCGTCCCGCAGCGCCTGCCGCTGCACGACCCGCGCGCCGTTGACCCAGGTGCCGTTGCGGCTCCCGAGATCCTCGATCACGTAGCCGTCACCCTCGGCGAGGACCCGGCTGTGCCGGCGGGAGGCGTTCGTGTCTTCGACGGTGAAGTCCACGTCGGGGGCGCGCCCCAACACGCACTCGGTGCCGATGGCGTGGTCCCGACCGATGCCCGGACCCTTCGTGATGACGAGACGCGGCATGGGCCCCGAGGATACCGCTTCGGTCCCGCCCCGCTCAAGGGGGCGTCGGCGGACGGACGCATCGAGCCCCACCGATCCACCGGAGAACGAGGACTCGCCCAGGGGCATCCGCGGGGCTACGCTCTCCCCGTCCCCCCCCGGGGTTGCCTTGACGACCGGAAGCGAGCCCCCCCTCTCTCCTCCCCTTCAGCCGGAATCCGGAGCGGGCGCGGCCCGGGAGGCGCCCCCCGCGTCCCCCTCGGTCCCTCCCCCCGCGCCCCCCACCCTCCGCGGCCCGGCTGCCCCCCCTCCGGCGCCGGTCCCGGCCTCCCCGGGGGCCCTACTCCCGGGGGCATCCCCCACGCCGAAGGGAAGCTCGGCACCGACGGGCCCCCGTCCATCGGTGTCTCCCTCCCGGCTCGTGCTGGAGACGCTGCTGCTCACCGGGCTGCTGCTCGGGGTCGGGGAGTTCGTGCGGCGCTTCACCCCGGCGTGGCACGGGGTGCCGCCGGTGTGGTTCCCGGCGGGGATCGGGTTCGGCGCGGCGTGGAGGTGGGGACGCCGGTCGGCGCTCGGCGTGGGCCTCGGGAACCTGGCGCTCAACTTCGCGGCGGGTGCGCCCCCGACGGCGGGTCTCCTCATCGCGCTGGGGCACCTCCTCGGGATGGAGCTCGGCGGCGGATACCTGCGTGCGACCGTCGGTCCGCGGCCGGGGCCCATCGGCACGCGCGGGGTGCTGCGCCTCCTGGGACCGGCGGCGGTCGGGGCGACGGCGGGGGCGCTGGCCCTGGGCTTCGCGCCCTGGATGATCCTCGGGGGGAGCAGCGCGGAGGAGGTCCTCCGCCAATGCGGCGCACGCGCGCCGTCCACCTACCTCGGCATCCTCACGGTCGGTCCCCTGCTCGTGGTCGGCGGAAGCGCCCGCCCCGGGACCGCGCCGGGTCGGGGGCGCCTCGAGAGCGCGGCGCTCCTCGCGCTCGCCACGCTGTCGGCCACCGTCGTGTTCTGTCTCCCGTTCTCTTCGGTGGAAGGCCGCCATCCCCTCGCCTACCTCGTGCTGCCCGCGCTGGCGTGGGGCGCGCTGCGGTTCGGCCTGCGTGGAGCGGCGCGCGTGAGCTTCGTCGTGGCGGCCACCGCCGCGGTGGGCACGGTCCACCAGCTCGGGCCGTTCGAGGTGCGGACCGGCCTGTCGGGCCTCATCGACCTCCAGGTCTTCCTCGGCGTCGTCACGTCGGTCGCGCTGTTCCTGGGCGCGGCCGTGGACGAGCGGGAGGGCGCGGCCGCGGCCCTCCGGCGCAGCGAGGCCCGGCTCGCCGCGGCGTTCGACCACGTGCCGTTCGAGCTCTTCCTGCTCGACGGCGGCCTGACGTGCGTGATGCAGAACGCGGCGAGCCGGGCCTCGTGGGGCGACCAGCGGGGGAGGACCTCGGCGACGACGTCGCTGCCGGAGCCGGTGGTGAGCTCGTTCCGCCCGAAGCTCGAGCGCGCGCTCGCGGGCGAGGTCGTGCGGGGGGAGGCCACGTACGGGGAGCCGCCGAACGAGCGCCGCGTCCTCGAGGTGTTCGCCCCGGTGCGCGAGGGCACGCGCCTCGTCGGGCTCCTGGGGGTGCACGTGGATCTCTCGGAGCGCGTGCGCGCCGAGACGGAGCGCAACCTCCTCCAGGCGCAGCTCGCGCAGACGCAGCGCATGGAGTCGATCGGTCGGCTGGCCGGCGGCATCGCCCACGACATCAACAACCTGTTGACGCCCATCCTCGGTTACGCCGAGCTGGCCCTCTACGAGACGGAGAAGACGGCGCGCACGCGCCCCTGGCTCGAGGGCATCGAAGGAGCCGCGGGCCGCGTCAAGGGTCTGACGGGCAAGCTGCTCGCGTTCAGCCGGCGGCAGCCTCCGTCCCTCTCGACCCTCGAGCTCGGCGCCCAGGTGCGCGCGTTCGTCGGCATCCTGCGGCGGACCATCCGCGAGGACGTCCGCATCGAGCTCGACCTCGATCCCCGGGGGGTGCACGTGCGCGCCGACCCCGCGCTGCTCGACCAGGTGCTGCTCAACCTCGTGCTCAACGCCCAGGACGCCCTGCCCGACGGGGGGGGCGTCACGATCAGGACGTCGCGACGCACCGTGTCGGCGGAGGTGGCCGCGGCTCACGAGCCCATGGCGGCAGGCCCGTTCGGCTGCCTCACCGTGGAGGACGAGGGCGTCGGCATGGACGACGAGACGCTGGCGCACGCGTTCGAGCCCTTCTTCACCACGAAGGGCTCGCGCGGCGGCACGGGCCTGGGCCTCCCGACGGTGTACGGCATCGTGCGGGGGCACGGCGGGGGCATCCTCGTGACGAGCGCGCCGGGCGAGGGCACGACCTTCGAGGTTCTCCTGCCGGAGGTCGCGGCGCCCGCCGCCCCGCCGGGGACGGACGCAGGGCCCCTCGAGCCGAAGGAGCTCCGCGCCGGGGACGCTCCGGCCCGGCAGCGCGTGCTGCTCGTGGAGGACGAGGCCGAGGTGCGATCGCTCGTGCGCGACGTGCTGGTCGGCCGTGGGCACGAGGTGACCGACCTCGGCGACCCCCGCGACGCCGTGGCGCTCGCCGCGGACCCGACGCGGCGCGTGGACCTCCTCCTGACGGACGTGATCCTCCCCCACCTCCGCGGCCCCGAGCTCGCGTCCCGGCTGCGCGCCTCCCGCCCCGGCCTGCGCGTGCTCTACATGACCGGCCACGCGGAGGAGGCGCTCGCGCAGGCGGGCATCGACCTCGCGCACGACCGAGTGCTGCGCAAGCCCTTCAGCGCCGCGGGGCTCGCGGCCGCCGTGGAGGAGGCGCTCGTCTCCTCCTGACGTTCCCGCGAGGCGACGAGGACGAGGCCGCGGCGGTCCTCCCGGGGTGTGCGCGCTCCGTCCCGCGCGTGCCCGGCTCCGCCACGCGGCGTCAGCTCCTCGGCGGCTCGCGAAGACGCGCGGACGTCGGCTCCGCTTCGCCCCGGAGGGCCTGCCATCGGTCCCGACGGCGGGATCCCCCGAGCCCGAACCCTCCATGAAGGGCACGAGGTGGGGGACGCGCCTGCGGCCCGGGCGCGTCCCACGGTCTACCCGCGTGCCGCAGTGGCTCCCGCGAAGCGATCCCGCCTCGGCGTGCGGCAAGAACACGCGATCGTCGGGCCCGCCTCGCGCCCGGCCCGCAGGCACCGGCCCCCACGGCGGCCCGTGGCCCGTTCGGCTCACCCGACCTCCGCGGGCTTCACGAAGGGGTCGGGCTGGATGGGGCCTCCTCGGCGCCTCCCCGTTCGTGGGGAGGTCGGGCGGAGGCTACTCCTCCTCCTCGCGCAGGCGCGCGAGGACGCCGAGGTCCTCGAGGGTGCTCGTGTCGCCCACCGACTCGCGGCCCGCGGCCACGGCGCGGTGGCGGCGGCGCCTGATCTTGGCGCTGCGCGTCTTGGGCAGCGCGTCCGTGAAGCGCACGTCCGCGGGACGCGCGAGCTTGCCGATGGCGTGCTCGACGTGGCCGCGGATGGCCTCGCGGAGCGCGTCCGTCGGCGCCTGGCCCGCCTTGAGCGTCACGAACGCGCAGAGCGCCTCTCCCGTGGTCGGGTCCGGCCGCGCCACGACCGCCGCCTCCGCGACGGCCGGGAACGACACGATGGCGGACTCGACCTCCATGGTCGAGAGGCGGTGGCCGCTCACGTTGAGCACGTCGTCCACGCGCCCGAGGATGCGGAGGTAGCCGTCCACCGGGTCCCGGACGGCGCCGTCGCCGGTCAGGTAGACGGGCGCCCCCGGCCTCGAGAACCGGTTCCAGTAGACCTCGCGGTGGCGCGCGTCGTCGCCCCACAGGGTGCGCATCATGGACGGCCAGGGGCGCAGCAGCACCAGCAGGCCTCCGGAGCCCCGGGGCACGGGCTTCCCGTGCGCGTCCACGATGGCGGCCTCGATGCCGGGCAGCGGCAGCGTGGCGCTGCCCGGCCGCGTCGGCGTGGCGCCGGGCAGCGGCGCGATGAGGATCATCCCGGTCTCCGTCTGCCACCAGGTGTCCACCACCGGGCATCGGCCGCCGCCGACGACGTCGTGGTACCAGCGCCACGCCTCCGGGTTGATGGGCTCGCCGACCGACCCGAGCAGCCGCAGGCTCGAGAGGTCGTGCGAGCGCGGCCCCTCGTCGCCGAGCTTCATGAACGCGCGGATCGCCGTGGGCGCCGTGTAAAGGATCGTGGGCCGGTGGCGCGCCACCATGGCCCAGAACCGGTCGGGCGCCGGGTGCATCGGCGAGCCCTCGTACATCATCGTGGCGACCCCGGCGAGGAGGATGCCGTAGACGACGTAGGTGTGACCGGTGATCCAGCCGACGTCGGCCGTGCACCAGTGGAGGTCGTCGGGGCGCAGGTCGAACACCCACCGCGACGTCGCGTACGCCCCGACCATGTAGCCGCCCGTCGTGTGCAGGATGCCCTTCGGCCGCCCGGTCGTGCCGCTGGTATAGAGGATGAAGAGCGGGTGCTCGGCCGGCACGGCGACCGCGGGCACGAACGCCGCGGCCTTCGCGCGCTCCTCGTGCCACCACACGTCGCGGCCCGGGGTCATGGGCGCGCCGGAGCCGGTGCGCCGCACGACGAGCACCTTGCGCACCGTCGTGGTCCCCGCGAGCGCCTCGTCCACGGCGGACTTGAGCGGGACCTCACGTCCGCGCCGCCACCCGCCGTCGGCGGTCACGATCACCTCGGCGCCCGCGTCCGCCACGCGATCGCGCACCGCCGGCGCGGAGAAGCCGCCGAAGATCACGGTGTGCACGGCCCCCAGGCGGGCGCAGGCGAGCATGGCGAACGCCGCCTCCGCGATCAGGGGCATGTAGATGGCGACGCGGTCGCCCTTCCCGACGCCGAGGCTCCGCAGCACCGACGCGAACCGGCACGTCTCCTCCAGGAGCTCGCGATACGTGAGGCGTCGCACGTCGCCCGGCTCGCCCTCGAAGAGCAGGGCCAGCCGCTCGCCCCGGCCCGCCTCCACGTGCCGGTCGAGCGCGTTCCAGCACAGGTTGGTCTCGCCGTCCTCGAACCACGTGACCCCGGGCGGCGGGGACCCCAGCGCCTTCGTGAACGGCTTCGTCCAGGTGAGCTCGCGGGCGATCTCGCCCCAGAAGCCGTCCGGATCGGAGGTCGCGCGCGCATGCATCGCGAGGTACGCGTCCATCCCCCGCACGTGGACCGCGTCGGCGGCGGGCGGGTAGCTGCGGTGCTCGTGCAGATGGCTCTCGATCTCGTGGCGGTCGGTGGACATGGGGCGCTCCGCGGGAGCGACATGCTACGCCGCGCCCCTCGGGATCCGGGAGGGCGTCGCGGGTATCCTGCTTGCGTGCGCGCGCACCCCCTCCTCCGCCTCGCCCTCCCGCTCCTCCTCCTCGGGCTCCGGCCGGCTTCCGCCGACGCCCCGCCGCCGCGGCCCCCGATGCCGCCGAAGCCGCCGCCCCCCCCGCC
>CAZJJQ010000272.1:0-5883 GCA_964546345.1 uncultured Planctomycetales bacterium | reverse complement strand
GCGTTGCTCGCGACCTCGGCCAGCGAGCTCGTCAACGCGGCGCGCGGCGGACGCACCGCGGTCGTGGTGCGCATGCACTGCGCGCGGACGGCCGTGGCCTTCCCCGGCGTGCTGTCCACCTATCGCGAGCTCGGCGTGCGGTGGGTCGCGCCCTTCGACGGGGCCTCGGCGTCGTCGAAGGGTGCGTCGGGGGCTCCCCCCCCGGCGCCCCCCCCTCCTCCGACGGCGGCGCAACGGGACGCGATCCTGGATGCGGCCCTCGCCGCGAAGGTGATCGTGGATCTGACGGGCCTGCCGAAGGACGCGCTCGCGCCGGCTCGCGCGCGCCTCGGCGATCGCCCGGCGACGCTGCGGGTGAGCGGTCCCCTCGCGACCGACCCCGCCGAGGCGGCGAAGGCGCTGGCCGCGCTGCGCGCCGAGGCGGGTCCGCACACGCTCCTCCTGCTCTCGGGCGGCGCGGAGGACGCGGCGCTCACCCTGGCGGCGCTGACCGCGCCGGAGGCGGAGGGGCTCGCTCCCGTGCTGGTCGCGTCCGAGGACACCGACCGGCTCGAGGGGCTGCTGGCCCCTGCGCACGTCGAGCTCTCCGACCCGGCCGGGGCGGTCCGGAAGCGCGTTCGTGCGTTGTTCGGGGGGGCGTTCGCGGAACTCCTGCGGCGCCTCTAGCGTCTCCTGGGGGGGCCGCCCGGCGCGCGGAGGCACCTCCCCGCGCGGCGGCTACCATCCATGGCCTTCCCCCGAGCCCCTCGGGGAACCGCTCTCCCGTCCCGCCTCGTGGCGGATGACCCCTTCCCCCTGACCCGGAGCTCGCCTGCCCATGATCATGACCCGCCTCTTCAAGACCGGCGCCGCGGCCCTCGTCGCCGCCGTCGGCCTCACCACCACGGGCTGCATCCAGTCCGACGACTCGACCGTCCTCGAGAAGGACGGCTCGGGCACGGCCGTGGTGAACATGAGCGTCGATCTGTCCAAGATCGAGCAGATGGCGGAGATGTTCAAGGGCTTCGGCGGCGGCGGCGAGCCCGGCATGGAGGCGGAGAAGCCGAAGGAGGGCGAGTCCGACTTCACCTCGGAGATGTCCGAGGAGAAGATCAAGGAGAAGCTGAAGGACCACCCGGGCGTCGAGCTCGTGAAGTACACGAACGAGAAGAAGGACGGCAAGCAGTCCGTCCACATGGAGTTCAAGTTCAAGGACGTCGCCGAGTACGCCAAGGCGGAGATGTTCGGCAACAAGAGCGCCGAGCTCGTGAAGAACGAGGACGGCAGCTACAAGCTGACGTTCGACCCCATGGCGGGCCAGGGCGACAAGATGGGCGGGGGCGGCGACGCGGCCGGCATGGCCGACGCCGACGGCATGGGCGGCGACCCGTCCATGTTCATGGGCATGCTCGAGCCCTTCCTCGGCACCCTCGAGTTCAAGTCGAAGATCACCCTCCCGGGCACGATCACCGACACCAACGGCACGAAGGACGGCGAGTCCTCCGTCACGTGGACCATGAACTGGAAGTCGATGATGGAGTCGATGAAGGACAAGAAGCCCGCCGCCTGGTCCGTCACGTTCAAGGGCGAGGGCCTCGAGCTCAAGCCGTTCAAGGTGAAGCCCGACGCCGAGGCCATGGGCAAGAAGTTCGGCGGCGGCAAGTAGCCCCGCGCCGGCAGCCTCCCGCAGGCTGCCCTCCGTGCTCCCATCCCGGGGGCGGCCGCGCACGTCGCGGCCGCCCCCGGGCGTTGCAGCGCCCCGCGGGCGTCACCGCCCGATCATCGCGGCCTTGCGCGTCGGGCGGCCCGTCTCGTCTACGAGGCCGCGGAGGCACCGCACGGGGCGCCGGCCCTTCCAGTGGGCGCGGTTGAGCTCGAGGCCCTTCGTGTCGGCGGGCGGGTGCCAGAGGTGGATCGTGTCGCAGCGTCCGAACAGGAGGCGGACCGTCGGTCGCGGCCGGGTGGCCATGGCGCGGTCGCGCAGGTCGTCGTCCTCGCCGCCCCAGCCCACGAACGCCTCGTCGAAGCCGTTGATCTCCTCGTAGAGGCCGCGGTCGATCCCGATGTTGGTGCCGATGGCCTTCGGCCGGCGGCGGAGGTGGAGCGCCACCCCGAAGCGGCTCTTGATCGCCCACCGACGGCAGATGCGCCGGTGCGCGGCGGTGACCAGCGCCTCGTGGCGGCCGGCGTCCACGTCGGCCTCCGTGAGCGCCTCGCTGCGCTCGCGGTCGATCTTCGCCATGCCGCCCACCTGGAAGGAGCGCGGGGCGTGGGCCATCGCGTGGAGCTCCACGAAGCGGGCGGGCGGCACGCAGTCGCCGTCCGTGAAGAGGAGGAGGGGCTCGCCCGCGCTGCGTCGCACGGCCTCGTTGAGGATGGCCGCCTTGCGGAAGCCGTCGTGAGGCTGGCGGACGTGATCGACCGGGAACGGGGCCTCGGCGGCCCACCGGCGCACGAAGTCCGCGGTGTCCGGGCCCGAGCCGTCGTCGGCGACGGTCACGGCGAAGTCCTGGAAGGTCTGGCGGCCGTAGGCCCGCGCGGCCTTGCGCAGCAGGTGCAGGCGGTCGAAGGTGGAGACGACCACGCGGACGCGGCGGGGCATGGGCGGAGTGTAGGAGGGGCCGCGGGGACGGTCAACGCGGCCGGGACGCGGGCCGCGCGGCGTCACGCCGGGGGCGCGCCCTCCGCCATGCGGCGCAGGCGCGCGAGGGCGAGGAGCGCGTCCACGGGGGTCAGACGCTCGGGATCGAGGCGCTTGAGCTCCTCCACCACCGGATCGGGCTCGTTCGTGAAGAGGGGGAGCTGGACGACCTTCGGCGTCGGCGCGGCCGCGTCGCCGAAGCGCACCTCGCGCCCGAGGTCGCGGTGCTTCGCCTCCATCCCCGAGAGGACCGCCCGCGCCCGCTCGACGACCGCCGCCGGGACGCCGGCCAGGCGGGCCACGTGGATCCCGTAGCTGCGATCCGTCGCGCCCTCCTGGATCCGGCGCACGAACACGATCTCGTCGCCCCACTCGCGCACGGCCACGTTGAGGTTGCGCACCGAGGGCAGGTGGACCGCGATCTCGGTGAGCTCGTGGTAGTGGGTCGCGAACAGGGTGCGCGCCCCGACCACCTCCGAGAGGTACTCGGTGATGGCCCAGGCCAGCGCGATGCCGTCGAACGTGCTCGTGCCGCGCCCGATCTCGTCGAGGACCACCAGGCTGCGCTCGCTCGCATGATGGAGGATGTGCGCGGCCTCGCTCATCTCCACCATGAAGGTGGACTGGCCGCGGGAGAGGTCGTCCTCCGCGCCCACGCGGGTGAAGATCCGGTCGCACGCGCCGACCCGCGCCTTCGAGCACGGCACGAACGAGCCCATCTGGGCCATCAGGACCAGCACGGCCGCCTGGCGGATGTAGGTGCTCTTGCCGGCCATGTTGGGGCCGGTGATGAGGGCGATCCGGCGCTCGGCGTCGAGGACCACGTCGTTCGGGACGAACCGCTCGCCCGGCGGGAGGTGACGCTCGACCACGGGGTGGCGGCCGTCCATCAGCTCGAGGGTGCGGTCCTCGAGGATCTCCGGTCGGACCCAGCCCCCCGTCGCGGCCGCCTCGGCGAGGCTCTGGAGCACGTCGAGCTCGGAGAGCACCGCGGACAGCGCCTGGAGCGCCGGGATGCGCGCGGCCACCTGCTCGCGCAGGGCCTGGAAGAGCCGGTACTCGAGCTCCTTCGCCTTCTCGTCGGCGCCGAGGACCTTCTCCTCGTACGTGCGCAGCTCCTCCGTGACGAAGCGCTCGGCGTTCGAGAGCGTCTGGCGCCGGACGTAGTCGGCCGGGACGCGGGCCAGGTGCTGCTTCGTCACCTCCAGGTAGTAGCCGAACACGCGGTTGAACCCGACCTTGAGGCTCGGGATGCCCGTGCGCTCGCCCTCCTTGGCCTGGTACTGCGCGATCCAGTCCTTCCCCGACCGGGACAGCGAGCGCAGCTCGTCGAGCTCGGCGCTCCACCCCCCGCGGATCATGCCGCCGTCCTTCAGCGTGAGCGGGGCGTCGTCGGCGATCGCGCGGGCCAGCGCGTCCTTCAGGTCGTCGGACGGATCGACCCGCTCGCGCAGGGCCGAGAGGGTCGTCGAGTAGGCGAGCCCGAGCATGCGACGGAGCTCGGGGAGGGGCGTCAGGCTCTGGCCGAGCGACGACAGGTCGCGGGCGCTCGCCCGGTTCGTCGCGACCCGCGAGAGGATGCGCTCGATGTCGCGCACGCCGGACAGGGCCGCGGCGAGGTCGCGCCGCAGGAACGCGTCCTTCGAGAGCTCCTCGACGCCCTCCTGCCGGCGCCGGATCGCGGCGGGGTCGCGCAACGGGGCGAGGATCCACTCGCGGAGCATCCGCGCGCCCGCGGACGTCTTCGTCGCGTCGAGCGCCTCGAGCAGCGTCCCCGCCTTCTCGCCGTCGCCGCGCTCGACCAGGTCGAGGCGCCGCCGCGTGGAACGGTCGAGCAGCACGAGGGTGCCCGGATCGTGCCGCTCGACGCGGGTGACGTGGGAGAGGGCCGTCATCTGCGTCGTGCGCAGGTAGTCGAGCGCCGCCCCCGCGGCCCCGAGCGACGGCGGCTCGCGGTCGAGCGCGAAGCCCACGAGGCTCGCGACCTTGAAGTGCTCCTTGAGCGCCTTCGACGCCGACTCGGCGGCGAAGGTCCACACCGGCACGCGGGTCGCCGCCAGCCCGAGCTGGGCCTCCAGGCGCCTCGCGAGCTCGTCGCCGTCGTCGCCCTCCGGCAGCAGGACCTCCGCCGGGCCGATCCGCGCCAGCTCGTCGAGGACGGCCGGCGGGTCCACGTCGGCCACGAGGAACCGGCCCGTCGAGAGGTCGATCCACGCCAGCCCGACGCGCCGCTTCGACGGCCGCACGGCGAGCAGGAAGTTCGCCGCCGCCGGGTCGAGGGCCGCCTCCTCCGTCAGGGTGCCCGCCGTGACGAGCCGCACCACCTCGCGCTCGACGAGGCCCTTGGCCGCGGCCGGGTCCTCCATCTGCTCGCAGATCGCGACCTTGTAGCCCTGGCGCACGAGCCGCCGCAGGTACCCGTCGGCCGCGCGCACGGGCACGCCGGCCATGGGGATCTTCCGCTCCCGGTCGCGCGCGGTCAGGGTGAGGCCCAGCGCCCTGCTCGCCACCTTCGCGTCGTCGTGGAACAGCTCGAAGAAGTCGCCCATCCGGAAGAACAGGAGCGCGTCCGGGAACCTCCGCTTGGCCGCGGCGTACTGGGCCATGACGGGCGTCTCGAGATCCACGGCGATCCTTCGGGGGCGGCGGGGGCAGCTTGGGCGGGGTGGGCGAGCCGGCGCGGAGGGGCGGCCGTTCGGGTCGGCGATGGTACCGCGGGGGCGCGTGTCGGCGATCCCCCGCGCCCCCTTCAGATCCTCCCCCGGTCAACCGACGAAGCCGGAAGATGGTCCGCCTCGCCGACCCCCGCGCGCTCGAAGCCCACCAGGCCCGGTTCGACCTGGGCCGCTGGTCCCGCGAGGGCCTCGACCCGGTGGACGCCCGCCGCCTCGACGCGCTGCTCGACCGGCCGTACGACGGCCTGGACGCCCGCGACGTGGCCCACGCCCTCGACCTCGTCGAGCGCGGGGGGCTCGCCGAGGCGCTGTTCCCGTACTTCCTGCCCGCGGCGCTCCGTCGGCCGCCGTACCGGGACGCGCTGGCGAGCGAGCGGCTCCTCGCGGGCCTCTTCGCGACGCGCAGCCTCCCCGAGGTCTCCGACTGGCGGCCTGAGATCGAGGAGACCCTCCTCCGCTGGCTCGTCGCCCGCCCGCTGCGCGGGGGCGACGATCCCCTCGACCTCTGGCTCTCCGACGCCGCCGCACGTCGCCACGAGCTCGAGGCGGCGCGCCGGCTGCCCGCGCGCATCCGGCTGCGCGCGAGCC
>CAZJJQ010000271.1:0-5932 GCA_964546345.1 uncultured Planctomycetales bacterium | reverse complement strand
CGCCGGCGTCGCCGGAGCGTCGGCGGCGGCCTTGGGCTTCGCGATGAGGGCCTCGGGGATGGCGAACTCGGAGAGGTGCGGGACCGCGTGGAGCGTGTCGCGCTGGAGGACGTGCGTCCGCGTGGAGAGGCAGAGCGGGAGGGCGCCCTTCGTCCGGCGCGGGCCCAGGAGGGCGGCGCGGGAGTCGAGCCGGTCGTTCGGATCGTCGTCGGGCGCGGTCTCGAAGACGTAGCGCTTGGCGACGACCTTCCCGAGCCCGAGGGCTCCATAGCGGTCCTCGAGCAGCGCGACGACGGCGGCCTGCACCGCCTCCGCCGCGCCGTCCGCGCCCACGACGTCCCGCAACGAGCCCGCGAGGTCGCCGAGGTCGAGGACGGCGGGCTCGGCGCCCGCGTCCGCGCCCGTGTAGACGAGCCGGACCTCCACGAGGTCGAAGTGCGTGCGGTAGGCCGTGTTGAGGTGGTGGTAGGCGATGGTCAGGCACTGGCTGCTCGGGTTGAAGATCTCGAGCGTGCGCGAGCCTTCGACCTTGTCGGTCTCCACCCGGTCCGTGTCGCGCGAGACGGTGACCTTCGACGTCGCCTTCCGGGCCTGCGTCGAGGTCCGGACGGTCTTCTCCGTGGTGTCCACCACCTCGTCCACCGACCACGCCTGCGTGCGGGCGTGCGGCGAGGGGAGGTCCTTGCCGGGCGGCGCCGCGGTCCAGCTGACGCTCGAGGCCGACTTGCGCGTGGTCTTGCCGCTGCGGGCGAACTCCGCCGTGAAGTCGTCCGTGGTCTCCTCGCTCGCGTCCTCCACGACGGAGCGGGAGGACTTCGTGGTGGTCTTGCGCTCCGAGGTGGAGGTGAGCTTGATCGTCCGCCGCTCCCCCGGCAGGAGGGTGATCGTGCCCGCGAGCGCCCCGACGCTGGTCCCGGTCTCGAGGGAGACCAGACGGTAGCGTTCCTCGACGAGCAGCGTCGGCACGTGCGCCTCCTCGGACCAGGGCGGGCCGAAGGAGGCGAGGTCCCGGACCTCGACGGAGAAGGAGTCCGTCTCCGCGAGGTCGTCGGCCTGGAAGCGCCGGAAGCGCTTCGCGGCGGTCGCGCCGCTGCGCTCCTCGAGATCCGCGTCCGACAGCCGCACGCCGAGGACGGGGACCCGCTTCCCGCTCGGCTTGCCGAGGAAGGTGCGGTCGTCGAGGCGGTGATACGGGTCGAACTCGAAGCCCGTGGGGGCGCCGATGGGGCCGAGGTCGCGCATGAGGGCCGAGATCTCGGCGACGACGTAGCCCGGGAACCGCTGCATCCAGGCGGGGAGCGTGGCCCGTTCGGACGCGGCGTAGCACTGCGCGCCCGTGGGGGGGGTGGGCGGAGGCAGGGCCGGGGCTGCGCCGGTCACGGGGATGCGTTGCGTGCAGTGGAGCACCGCGGGCACGACGGCGTCGTCGGGCACGAGCAGGTGGTACGGGACGGGCGCGGTCCCGGGGTCGAGGGCGGGGGCGGGCTTCGGCTTGGCGTCGGGCATGGCGTCTCCTCGCCTATCCAGGCGACGTCGAGGACGCCACGTTACACCGCTCGGCCGCGCCCCGGGCCGTCTCCTCTCCCCCGCGCCCCCTCACTTCTCGAGGATGACTTCGGTCCCGTCCCAGTCGGCCGGTGGGGGGAAGCCGCGCAGCGCCTCCGCTCGCGCCCGCAGCAGCGGCGCCGCAAGGTCGTCCGGCCGCGCCTCCGCGGCCTCGCGGAAGCCGTCCCCGGCCTCGTCGAAGCGCCGGGCGTGCAGAGCGTCGAGGGCGCGCTCGTAGAGGTCGCGCGCGGCGAGGAGCGCGGGGGCCACCTCGCCGCGGCGCCCGAGGAGCTCGACCACCCCCACGCCGCCCGTGCGTCCCGCCACCGCGACCCGCTCGAGGCGGCGGGTCTCGAGCCCGGGGCCGGCCGCGCGGGCGGTGTCCTCGCTCACGAGCACCCGCGTGCCGTAGCGCTTGTTGAGCGCCTCGAGCCGGCTCGCGAGGTTGACCGCGTCGCCCATGGCGGTGTAGCCGAACCGGTCGGGGGTCCCGACGTTGCCGACGAGGGCGGTGCCCGTGTGCAGGCCCACGCGGCAGCGCAGGACGGGCCGGCCGGCGGCGCGCCACCGCGGCTCCAGCGCGGCCATGCGGCGCTGCAGGTCGAGGGCCGCGAGGCAGGCCTCGGAGGGGTGCCCCGGGATCTCGTGGGGGGCGTTGAAGAAGGCGAGGATGCCGTCCCCGAGGAACTTGTCGATGGTGCCCCCGCGGGCCTGGATGGCCTCCGTCGCCGCGGAGAAGTAGTCGCCGAGGTGCTCGACGAGGGCCATCGCCTCGGTGGACTCGCTGATGCCGGTGAACCCGACGACGTCGGAGAAGAGGATCGTCAGCTCGAGGCGGCGGCCGCCGAGGCGCGCCTCCCCGCCGAGGGAGAGCAGCTCCCGGACCACCGAGGTCGGCACGTAGCGGCCGAACGAGCGGAGGCTCGCGGTCATGCGGTCGGCGGTGTCGATGAGCTCGTGGATCTCGGCGACGCGGCTCGCGGGGCTCGGGGCGGGGGAGAGGTCGAACTGCGCCACCCGGCCGAGCTGGCGGGAGACCTGATGCAGCGGCGCCGCGATGCGTCGGCTCAGGGCCCACCCGAGCGCGACGGCCACCAGGGCGACGACGCCGCCGAGCGCGAGGGCCAGCCGGCGGTGCCCGCGGACGCCTTCGAGGAACCGGTCCTCGGGCACCGACACGAGGACGGCCCACTCGCCGCCGCCCTCCGTGCGCGTGGCGGTCATCGCGGCGAGGCGGGTCGTGCCGTGCTCCTGAAACGACCAGGAGGGGGCGTCGCCGACCGGGAGCGCGGCGACCGACGTGGGGGAGGAGGCCACGGCGGGGGAGAGCCAGGGGGCGGCCTCCGTGGGGCTCCCCGTCATCCAGGAGGCCGCGACGACGTGGCCCGCGCGCGTGAGGACCGCGATCCGCGTGTCGCGGTCGATGGCGATCTCGTCGAGGCGCCGGGCGAGGCTGTCGAGGAAGAAGTCGGCGGTGAGGACGCCCTCCAGACGCGCGCCGCCGGCCTCGCGGACGGCGAGCGCGGCGGTGATCCCGAGACGCCCCTCGTTGAACTCGGAGGGCTCGGTCCAGATCGGGTCCACCGACGCCGCGGCGCTCCGGTACCAGGCGGACGTGCGCGGGTCGTACCCGCCCTTGAGCGGCCGCACGTGCGGCACGAGCGTGCCGTCCGCGCGCACGAGGTGCTCGACGGGCGTGCCGCCGTCCACCGTGGGATCGGAGCGGTTGAGGACGACCTCCCCGTCGTCGCGGCGCCAGCAGCCCACGAACCGGCCGGTGCGATCGTCGCTGAAGGAGAGCCACGCCAACGAGCGCAGGACGCGGAGGCGGGCGACCAGGTAGCGGCCGAGGTCGTCGGCGTCGGTCGTGGCGACGCGCCCGCCGTGGAGCTGCGCGCGCGTGTCGAGCAGGGCGGTGAGCGCCGGCTCGAGGTGGCCCCGCACGCGGGCGGCGATCGCGTCGGAGGCGGCGTGGAAGTACCGCCGCTGCAGGTCGTCCACGGAGCGGGAGGCGGTGATCGCCGAGACCCAGACCGTCGCCGCCACCGTGAGGAGCACGAGCCCGGTGACGAGCGTGAGGAGGGCGGCGCGGAGGGGGACGCGGCGGAGGGTCATGGGGGCGCGGGGGAGCGTACCCCGGTCCTTTCCGGGGGACGTGGGGTCGTGTCGCGCGGCCCCGCAGGACGGGAGGATGCGGGGGGCGGCGGGGGCCGGGAGGGTAGGCTTCCCGCCGGAGGTGCCTCCGGATGGGCCTGTTCGACCGGTTCGCCAAGGTCTCCCAGTCGCCGACGAAACCTCCCGAGCCCGCGGCTTCAGGGGCGGCGGACGCTCCGGCCGAGGCGCGGCCCTTCGACGTCGCCGACCTCTACGGCGGCCCCGTCGCCTCGGGGGAGGCCGCGCCCACGGTCGCGCCCGGCGCCTCCCTCGACGAGAAGCTGCGCCAGGCCTACTTCTGGATCACCAACCACGGGATCATCAGCCCCTTCTACGACATCGAGTACGCGGGCCCTTCGTCGCGCACCTTCCGCTTCGGCGACGCCAAGGTGCCCGTCACCCTGCCCTCGGAGCAGTCCTACTCGAGCTACGTGCTGCTCCCGCTCCTCAACCTCGCGGTGAAGCGCCGCTGCCTGCTCGTCGGCGGCCCGGGACGGGGCAAGACGGTCATCGCGGTGCTCATGGGGGTGCTGGCGGGGTACCCCCTCGCCGAGATCCAGCGGACGATCCAGCACGGCCAGCCCCAGATGACGGTGGCCGACCTCCTCGGCAACCCCCTGCCGAGCAGCCTCGTCTCCGCGGCGTCCCTCGACGCCGTCAAGATCGGCTGGCGCCGCTGGCTGTCGATGCGCGTCCGCATCATCGACGAGTACAACCGCATCCCCACCCGCACCCAGTCCGCGCTCCTCACCGTGATGGCGGACGGGTACGCCGAGGTCTACGACCAGGTCTACGAGTGCCCCGACGCCGCCTGGTACCTGACCGCCAACGACGACGCCGGCGGCGGCACCTACCAGGTGATCGAGGCCCTGCGCGACCGCATCGACGTGGTGGTGAAGGCGCTCCACTTCAACACCCGCTTCCTGTCCGAGCTCCTCGACCGCATCGAGGGCGGCTTTCGGCCCGAAGAGGTGGTGCCACCCGAGATCGTGTTCACGCCGGGCGAGCTCGATCGCATGGACAAGGCGATCCGCGCGGTGAGGCTGCCCGACCCGCTCCTGCGCCGGATCGAGCACTTCGCCTCCTGGTTCGAGTTCCTCGAGCCGGCCGCGCGGCAGGTCGAGTACATGACGAAGGACACGGTGAAGCTCGCGGCCATCGACCTGGCCGAGGTGGCGGCGCGCGACGCCGGCAAGGACGCGGCGCTCGACCTCGGTCGCCAGACGCAGAACGGCCTCTCCGTGCGCGCCCTGATGACGATCCTGTCCTTCGTGAAGGCGATGGCCTGGTTCAGGGGGGCGCCGGAGGTGTCCTTCGAGGACGTCCGCCAGATGCTCCCGTTCGTCCTGCACGACAAGCTCGTGCAGAACCCCGACGCCCCGTTCTTCGAGCAGGCGGGCAACGCCGCCCTGCGCTCGGACCGGATCGCGTGGATCCGGGGGCTGTTCGACGCGTCCTGCCGCGAGTTCGACCGCCTCGACCTCGACCGCGACGACCCGGTGCGCGCGCTCGCCCGCCAGCTCGACGAGGGGCTCGAGGGCGTGTCGGAGGCCGAGGTGCGCAGACGCCTCGCCGCCGTCGAGAAGACGCTGGGCGCCCTCGCCGACGGCCGCAAGATGTACGGTCCCCTCTTCGACGACGTGCTCCAGCTCAAGTACCTCCATCAGCGCTACTCCAACTACCTCCGCTGGCTGACGTGGGCGCGCTGATCTCGGGGCCCCTCGCCGAGGCGCTCGCGCGGGGGCGCGACCGCTACAACGCGCGCTTCGGGCGGGCGGCCGGCCGCAGCCGTCGCGTGGAGGGGACCGCCTTCGCGCAGGTCCTCGCGGACTTCGTCGCGCCGGTCGTGGCCGCCTCGCACGCGGCGCGGCCCGAGCGCACCGACGCCGTGACCGAGGGGCTCTACGACGTCGCCCTCTCCCTCCTCGCGCAGGACCTGCTCGGCCCCGAAGGCTCCGATCCCGGGGTGTTCGCCGTCTGGACCGAGGTGCTGCCCGCGCTCGGCGGCCGGCTCGCGGACGCGCCCGGGCGCCTCGCCGCGGCCCTCTCGAACGCCGGCCACCACCTGGCGGCGACGCCGGGCGTGCGCTTCGAGGCCTACGTCGCCGAGGGCGTCCGCCTCCTCCCCCGCGCCCCCTCCTTCGCGGCCCAGCTCGCCGTCTCCACCGTGCTCGCGTGGCGCTGCGGCCTCGCGTACGCGCGCGCGGCCGCCCGCGAGGCGTTCCGCTCCCTG
>CAZJJQ010000270.1:0-5934 GCA_964546345.1 uncultured Planctomycetales bacterium | reverse complement strand
AAGGGTGAACGTGTCGCGGGCGGCGGCGGCGATGCGGCCGTCGCGGCGCCCGGGATGGACGCGGACCTCGCGTCCCGCCACGGTCAACACGTCGAGGAGGCCGTCGCCGTCCGCGTCCGCGATGCGCAGCCCCTCGACCACCGGGGCCGTGTCGAGGACGACCGGCTCGTGCGGGTCGCCCTCGTCGCTGCGCACGGGGGCCGCGCGCGCCCCGAGGAGGAGCCCCAGCGCGAGGAGGGTCGCCCGGGCGCGCGGGCGCGCGCGAGGCGCGGGGGCGGGAGGGAGGGGGACGGGGCTCACTTCGCCCCCTTCGAGACGATCAGGTAGAGCGCGTCCTCGGTGAAGAGCACCGCGTCCGCGCGTCCGTCGGCGTTCAGGTCCGCGACGACCGCGTCGGCCACGAGCGCCTTGTCCTTGTCCACCGCGACCCGCTTGAGGAGCGCCTCCTCGAAGGCGTCCTCCCCGCGGCCGCCCTTCCAGATCGCCACCCCCGTGAGGTTGCCGAGGTCGAGCAGGTCCTTCACGCCGTCGCCGTCGAAGTCGCCGTCGAGCCAGCCGGAGCGGCCGAACGTGTTGCCGCGGGCCTCCCCGCCGCTGTAGGGGAGCTTCTTCGTCACGTAGGGCGTGCGCTCGAACGTGCCCGCGGCCGGGTCGTACCGGAAGATCGTGAAGGTGATGTCGGGCTCCTTGCCCATCACGCGCTGGATGAGGTCGAGCGTGTTGCCCCGGATCGAGTCGGCCACGTAGTCGAGCCGGCCGTCGCCGTCCACGTCCACGAAGCGGGGATGGAGCGCGACCGACTCCGTGTCGAGGCGCGCCTTGGGCTGCACGAGGGCGCCGTCGGGGCCCACGAAGGGCCCGGGGAAGTAGTAGAAGGCGGTGCGGAGTCCGCCCACCTTGTCGGCGCGCCCCTGGACGAGGGTCACGAGAAGGTCGGCCCGGCGGTCTCCGTCCACGTCCGCGACCGAGAGCCGCGGCGAACGGATCTCCTCGGGGGGGCGCGCCGGATCGGGGACGAGGAAGGGGAGGGCGACCCGCTGGGCCGACGCCGGCGTCGCGCCGACGGACGCGCCCACGCGCTCGATCACGAGCGTGCTCCCCTCGAGGTGGAGCAGCTCCTTGCGCCCGTCGCCGTCCACGTCGGCCGCGAGGAGGGTCGGCACCGAGACCTTGCGGAGCACGAGCTCCGTGGGGCTCTGCCGCGCCTCGTTCTTCACCGCGTGGGGGAGCCCCGCGACGAAGAGCCGCCCGGCCGCGTCGGGCAGCCAGCACTCGTCGCGACCGTCGCCGTCGAGGTCGCCGACCCCCTCCCAGAACACGAGCGGGGCGCCGGGGCTGCGCGCCACGAGCGTGGCCTCCGGCGGTACGCCGTCGAGCGGCTTGCCGTCGGCGTCGAGGTCGAAGGCGCCGTCGGCGCCGAGGAATCGGAGCCGGGCGGGCCCCGTGGCGCCGAAGCGGCCCACGGCGAGCGCCCCCGCCGTGGCGCGTGCGCCCGCGGCGGGCCCGTCGCAGGGGATCCGGACGGCGTCCGCGGCGACGAACCACGCGCGCGCGTCGGGCGTGGCGGGCGCCTTGAGGACCACCACGTCGGTCTCGGCGGTGCCGTCCGCGGTCGTGCGCTCGACGAGCACCACGAGATCGAGGCGTCCGTCGCCCGTCAGGTCGGCGGCGCGCACCCCCTTGACGCGGCCCCGGGGGTCGAACCGGTACAGTCCGGCGTCCGACGCCGCGGACGGCGAGGCGGCGAGCAGGAGGAGGATCACCACGGCGAGCGCGCGTCGCATGGCGACGGATCGTACCCGACCGCCCCGGCGCTCCGAGACGTCGCGGCGCCTCCCGGCCGGGGGTACGCTCTGCCGATGCCCGACGATCCCAAACGCGTCCGCCTCACCCTGTACGCGCAAGCCGGCGGTTGAGCCGCGAAGGTCGACAAGGACACCCTTGCGACCTTCCTGGCGCCGGTCCGGCTGCCGTCCGACCCCCGGGTGCTCGTGGGCACCGCCACCTCCGACGACGCCGGCGTCGTCGCGCTGACGGCGGACCTCGCCCTTGTGCAGACCGTGGACTTCTTCCCGCCGATGGTCGATGACCCGGTGTGGTTCGGTCGCGTCGCGGCCGCGAACAGCCTCTCCGACGTCTGGGCCATGGGGGGCACGCCGCACTCCTGCGTGGACGTGCTCGCCCTGCCCGACGACGTCCCCACCTGGGTGCCCGGCGACATCCTCAACGGCGCGGTCGAGAAGGTGACCGAGGCGGGCGCGGTCCTCGTCGGCGGGCACACGATCGTGGACAAGGAGCTCAAGTTCGGGCTCTCCGTGACGGGGACCATCCATCCCGACCGGATCGTGACGAACGCGGGCGCGAAGGTGGGGGACGCGCTGGTCCTCACCAAGCCCCTGGGCTCGGGGTTCCTGTGCACCGCGATCAAGCGCGAGGCCCTGCCCGAGGCGGAGGCGCTGGCGGTGATGACGTGGATGGCCACGCTCAACCGCGCCGCCAGCGAGGCCATGGTCGAGACCGGCGTCCACGCCGCCACCGACGTCACGGGGTTCGGCCTGCTGGGCCACGCGTGCGGCATGGCCGACGGGGCGGGGCTCTCGATCCGGCTGCGCGCGCGCGCGCTGCCGCGGATGGACGGCCTGGCCGCGCACATGACGAAGAAGAACACGTGCGGCGGCCTGCGCCGCAACCTGGCGTACGGCGAGCGGCACGTGCGGTGGGGAAGCGACACGACCGAAGAAGATCGTCTCGTCGTCGCCGATCCGCAGACGAGCGGCGGGCTCCTCATCGCGGTGGCCCCGGAGCGGCTCTCGACGCTGCTCGCGGCCCTCACGCGCCGTGGGGTCGAGACGCGCGCGGTGGTCGGCGAGGTGCTCCCGCGCGGGGCGTGGAGCCTCGAGATCGAGTAGCCGTACGGAGGCGGCGCAAAATCCTCTACTTTGGCGCGCAGATGCGGCGCTGGCGGCCGGACGCTCCGAGCCAAAGTAGAGGATTTTGCGCCGCCTCCGTACGGCTACTTCTCCGAAGCGTCCCGCCCGATGGCGGCGTCCACGCGCTCGCGCTCGGCGGGGAGGAGCCACTCGCGCAGCGGGTCCACGAGCGCGAGGGCGACCCCGGCCCTGCCCGCCTCGGCGGCGGCGACGGCCAGCTCGACCGTCCGGGCGCGCTCCGCGGGCCCGAACGGATCCCCGGCCGACGTGCCCGCGGTGAGCGCGTAGACGGTGCGCTCGGTGCGGTTGTCGCCGTGCTCTCCGAGCCCCGTGCCCGCGCTCACCGCGACCATGCCGGAGCCCACCGTCGGCGTCCCGCTGCCGCCGACGTGCTCGACCCACCGGATCGCGCCGCTCTGCGCGTCCACGGCCGCGAGCGCCTCCAGCTGGCACAGGTAGACCGTCTTCGCGGACGCGTCGCCGGCCAGGCCGACGATGGACCCGCCGTCGGGGGCGCGCCCTTCCGCCGCGACGGTGCCGTCGGGGCCGAACCGGCGCCACCGGTCGCCCTGGGCCACGAGCACGTCGTCGCCGTAGGGGCCGGCGCGGAGGCCCTCCTCGAGGTCGCGCGCGACGGGCCTCGCGAGGCCCGTCTCCGGATCGACGCGGTAGGCCGTGTCCCGGGTCACGAGGAGGAGCGCCCCGCCGTCCAGCGCGAACAGGGAGAGCGCGCTCGGATCGACGATCTCGCGGAGGCGCGGGATGCGTCCGCGGCGCTCGAGATCGCCTCGCCCTACGAAGCGGTGCAGGCCTCCGTCGGAGGCCAGCGCCCAGAAGGCGCCGTCCTTCGTCGCCGTCACCGTGAGGAAGGGGCCGCGCTCGACGCGGACGGGCTCGTAGCTCGTCTCCTTCTCCGCGTGCACGACGAGGCGACCGTCGGAGGCGGTGACCGTCGCCACGAAGCTGCCCGCGGCGGCGACCGCGCGCGGGATGCGCGGGCCCGCGAGGCGTTCCGCCGAGGTGGAGAGCGTCGCGACGGAGGCGCCGGTCGCCGCGTCCACGACGACCACGCGACCGCGGAGCGCGCCGTAGACCAGCCGGCCGGGCGGGGTCCCGGTCATCGCCACCGGGACGAGCCCTTCGGCCGGCGTCGTGCCGGCCTCCGCCTGCCAGGCGAGGCGCTGGGAGAGACGTCCGCTGCGGAGGCCGTCGTCGATCGCGACGGCGTCGGGGGCGTCCTTCGCGCCCGCGGGATCGGTGCCCGCGTCGAGGGCCGCCGTGCCGAGCAGCCCGAGCGCGCGGTCGGCCTCCACCAGCACGTCCCGCGCGCGCGGGTGCGCGGGCGCGAGGAAGGTCGCACGGCGGGCGCACAGGCGGGCGAGCCAGGGCAGCCGAGCGTCGAGCGCGCGGCGCGCCGCCTCCGCCTCGTCGTCGGCGTGCACGTCGAGCAGGCGGTCGAGGAACGACCCGAGCCCGAGGTCGCCGAGGCCCTTGCGCTCGAGATGAGCACGCAGCCACCGCGTGAAGGTGTCGGCGTCGCCGGAATCCGAGATGCCGAGGGATGCGACGTCGTCGGCGTGCCCGGAGAGCGCCAGGGCGAGGGCGAGGACGGCGTGCGGGGGGCCGCCGGCGGCGGACGGGAGCTCGCGGACGCCCTCGAAGCGCGCGGGAGCGGCCGCGTACGCGCGGGCGACGGCCTCGAGCGCCCCGTCGTCGTCGGGACCGTCCCCCGACTCGGGGCACAGGCTCGCGAGCGCGCCCGCGAGGCGCCGGGGATCCGTGGAGGTCTGAACGATCGCGAGGAGGGCGGGCCGCGCGGCCGGGAAGAGGCCCCGCACGGACGCGTACGCGACCTCCGCGGCGGGGTTCCGCTCGACGAACCCTGCGAACCGCCCGTCCTCCTCCTCGCCGATCGTGGGCAGGGCCACCTCCGGGAGGAGGAGCTGGGGAACGAGCCGCTCGAGCCGGAGCTTGAGGAGGCGCGTGGAGGTGCGCACCTGGTCGTCGGTGGCGGCGGCCTCGATGCGGCGCAGGATGCGGTCGGCGGCCTCGGCGAGCGCGGGGTCGTCGCTCTGGCGGCAGCCGTCGAGGGCCGCGGTCCACGCCTCGAGCCGCTCCCGGGCATCCTCGTCGGCGAGCGCATCGAGGATCGCCGTGCGGCCCTCGGCCTCGAGCCGGGCCTCGGCGGCCCGCCGGACGGCGAAGCGGGGATCGGAGAGGCCCCGCACGGAGGGGGGGGGCTCGGGGGGGGGCGCCGCCCGGAGGACGCCGGGCGCCGAGCTCAGGAGGAGCGCCGGGGCCAGGACCTCCAGCGCGAGCCGCTGAAGGGGCGCGCGTCGCATCCGCGCAGTCTACCGCCGGGCGGGCGGCGCCGGGGGAGGGCCGATCAGATCCCCCGCTCGCGATAGCGGCGTTCGGCCTCCGCGTTGTGCGCGAACCCGTCGGGCAGGTTCACGCTGCGGTAGACGGCGGGGGCGATGCCGCGGCGGAGGAGCGCCTCCGTGGTGGCGGCGGTCAGCGCCCAGACGGCGGCGACGTTGAGGAGGCCCGAGAGCGGGCAGAGCGGGGTCGAGAGCCCCGGGACCTCCACCACCGCGTCGCCCGGCGGGCCCATCGTGTCGAGGACGACGTCGGCCACCTCGAACACCTTCTTCCCCGAGGAGTGGCGGGCCGGCACGCTGCGGGCGAAGGGCACCGAGGTGACCGCGACCACCGCGCAGCCGACCTCGCGCGCGCCGAGCGCGAGCGCGACGGGGAACGGCTCCTTGCCCGAGTTCGAGACGAGCCAGAGCACGTCCCCGCGCGCCAGGTTGCAGCGGGCGGCGACCGCGCCGCCGAGCGCCTCGACGTCGTACACGTAGCCCTGGAGCAGGCCCTTGCCCTCCCGCCCCGGGGGCAGGCGGTGCTCCAGGTTCCACCCGACCTTGATCCCGTGGAGGCCCACGAGGCCGCCCGCGCGATCGATGGGCTCGCGCGCCGTGTGGCCGGTGTCGAAGTGGTGGAT
>CAZJJQ010000269.1:0-5952 GCA_964546345.1 uncultured Planctomycetales bacterium | reverse complement strand
TCAATGGTGGA
The DNA here is from genome assembly GCA_964546345.1 of uncultured Planctomycetales bacterium. Lineage (GTDB taxonomy): Bacteria > Planctomycetota > PLA2 > PLA2 > JAEUHO01 > JAYTCP01. Next base: position 5,941 of record CAZJJQ010000269.1, on the reverse strand, counting down.
CGTTGAGCCACAGGATGAACCCGAGCAGCAGCAGCCCCATCCCGATGAGCCAGAAGCGGAACCAGCGGTCGTCGCCCCAGGAGAAGTCGAGCGCCCAGAAGCGGTCCCCCTTCTTGAGGGCGAGCCCCGCGCACAGGACGGCTCCGAGCACGCTGCCGATCGCGAGGAGCGGAAGGTACACATCCGCGACGATCCGGTGGCGGAACAGGCGCCCCACGAGGAGGAGACCGGCGAAGGCGCCGAACAGAGCGCCGCAGCCGAGCCGGAGCCCCTTGTCGAGTCCGTCCGGAGTGTACTTCTTGTACTTGAGTGGCACGGGCCGACAGCCTACCAGCCAGCCGTGGAGCCCCGCGTGGAGTCGCGCCAGCCGGGCTCCCGGCAGTACGGGGGAGGCGCTGACCGACCACCGTCCCTCCCTGCGCCTACCCTGTCGACGTGGAGATCCTCCACGGGCGCCATGGCCCCGCATCGGGGATCAGCGCCGCAGAGTCCCGCTCCCCATCCAGAGACCAGCGCCCGGAGACGTGTCGTGGGTGACCATGAAGACCGAATCGCCAAGATCATCGACCTGCGGAAGCCCTCGGTCCTCTTCCGCACGTCCGCTCTCGCATCCTCTTCCTACCTGGGGGGGAGTCCACCCGCGTTTGCGGGATTCCGTTGGCCGGAGAGACGCGGACGCCCCCTAGGCTTCCTGGCGTGCATCGACCTGGGCCGCTTCTCCGCGATCCCCTGGCTGCCGAAGTCGGGACTTCTCCTCTTCTTCTACGACGTGGAGGAGCAGCCGTGGGGCTTCCGTCCGGAGGATCGCGGGGCGTGGGCAGTCCTCCATGTCCCCGACACCATGCCGGTCAGCGGGGTGGCGCCGTTCCCGAAGGGTCTCGGCAGGGAATGCCGGCTCCCGAGACGGGACGTGACCTTCAGAGTCGCTTCCATTCCGCCTACGGTGGGCCTCTCGCCCTTTGCCGACCTCGAGCTCCCCGATGCGGACGAGGAGCGGATGTACGATGAGGTCGAGGCCCTTCGTGAAGCGGAGTACGGCGACGGCCCGAAACACCAGATCGGGGGGTACCCGGAGCCCGTCCAGGGTGCGGAGATGGAGGAAGAGTGTCAGCTGGTCAGCAACGGGATCCATGTCGGCAGCCTCGGTGAAGAGGATGATCCCCGCGTGCAAGCGCTTCGCGCCGGCGCGGCCGACTGGAGGCTGCTGCTTCAGCTGGACTCCGACGAGGACCTGAAGGTGATGTGGGGCGACTGCGGGAGGATCTACTTCTGGGTCCGGGAGCAGGATGCCCGCAAGCGAGACTTCAGCGGCGCCTGGCTCGTCCTTCAATGCTGCTAGAGGCCTAGCGCCACGGATCTGCCCGGGTCGCGCCCCCGCCGCCCCCACCCTTCCCCGCGAAGTCTGCCCCCTGGCGCACGCCGGGCGCCGCCGTATTCTCCCGGCATGGACGTCCCCGCCCTGCTCGCCCGGCTCGAACGATTCCCCGCGGTCCTCGACGCGCTGCTCGGGGGAACCCCCGCCCACGACTGGCGATGGAGACCGCCGGAGGGCGGCTGGTCCCTCGTGGAGGTCGTCCACCACCTGGTGGACGAGGAGGTGGAGGACTTCCGCGTCCGCGTGCGGAGCATGCTCGAGGATCCGGCGCGGCCGTGGCCGCCCCTCGATCCGGAGGCCCTCGTGACCTCGCGCGGCTACCAGGATCGGGACGGCGCAGAGGGGCTGAGGCGCTTCCGGGAGGAGAGGGCGCGGTCGATGGCGTGGCTCATCACGGTGATCGACGGGCCCTGGTCGAACTCGCGCCAGCACGCGAGGGTGGGGCCCATCCACGCGGGCGACCTGATGGCCTCGTGGGCCGCGCACGACGCGCGGCACCTCGGGCAGATCGCCAAGCGCCTGCATGGGCTGGCGGCGCGCGACGGGGCGCCGTACTCGGTGCAGTACGCGGGGTAGAAGGCGTCACGCCTCGTTTCGGGGCTGGTAGACGCGCACACGCCCGGTCTGGACCACCCACAATCCCCGGTCAGGGCCGGGCATGGAGGAGGGGTCGGCGCGCGGAGCCTCCGCCAACGTGTCCAGGACGGTGGCGAGGATCGCCGCATCCGTCGGAGGAGGAACTCGGAGCAGGACGATTCCTCGGAACTTGCCGGGGGGGGTAGAGCAAGGGGTTGGCGAACTCCGCGTCCAGGGTGACGAGGCAACGCTCCTCGTCCCGACAGCAGGTGATCGGTCGCCGTCCGACGCCCCCCCATGCCCTGACCGTGTACGGTGGCGACGTCGTGGCCTGCGGACGAGAGGCGCCGCGCCGCGGCGTGCCCCAGGTTCTCATCCAGCTTCAGCTTCACGCAGGGGTCTTCACGGGAATGTCGACGAAGCGCGCGCGACTCATCTCCGCGCCGTACGCAAGGCAGGCGAGGACGTCCGCCTCCTCGAGGCCGGGGTAGTCCGCGAGGATCTGCGGCGTCGTCATGCCACCCGCCAGGAGATCCAGGATGAGCGAGACCCAGATTCTGTGTCCTCGGATGCACGGCTTTCCGAAGCAGACGTGGGGATCGATCGAGATGCGCTCCAGCAGCTGTTCCTGCGTCATCCAGGCGGCTCCGACGACGCCCTCTTGTCGCTCATCGGGGCCGCGCCCCTGAGAATACGCCAGATGTCTCCGTCGATGAGGGCAGAGGACCCTCCTGGCCGCGCCGAGGGTGATGTGCCGCAGCCCGGGGTCATGCATCGCGATCGCCCGGCCCCGGGCGGCCCGGAGAGGCCCTTCCACGAAGGGGATGCCCTGACTCGAAGCTGTCTCGACTCCGGGAGGGCAGGGCACCCGGCGCTCGTCCTCGGTTCTGGATAGGTGATTGGCGGCCCGGCCCCTACGTCGTCCCGTAGCGCCCGCGATCGTCGGGGAAGCCGAACACGATCGGGTCCTTGCCGGGCTTGAAGTCACAGAACCGCGCGTGGTCGCCCGTGCCGATGGCGGCCTCCGCGCCGAAGCAGTACGGGCAGTCCCTGTGCTGCGCGGCCGTGTAGGCGGCATCCACGCGGCGGCAGTGGATCCTCGGCTCTCCCGCGGCGGCGAGGCCCTTCGCCCCCATCGGCGGCGGCGTGCCGGCAGGGCCTACCGTGCTCGGCGGGGGCACTTTCCTGCTCTTGCGCATCGGAGGTCTCCTTCGTAGGTGGGGCGTGGCGTGGGGGCGGGTGCGCTCCGGGGTCAGCCGGCGGCCGCGGCGGCGACGGTCTCGGCCGCGGGGGACATCGCGGCCAGCTGCTCGAGGCGGGCGTATTGCCGACGCGCCTCGCTTTCCATGCGCGCCACGTCGTCCTTGCCCAGGTGGTTGAACCGCCCCTGCAGCTTCAGGTACTCGGCCATCGGCGACCAGGCCGGGGGATGGTTGAGGACGTACCGCTCGCCGCCGAAGCACTCGTAGAGCGGGAACGCGCCCGTCTCCACGGCCAGGCGCGCGAGCGTCATCATGTGCCGGGAGTCGGCCTTCCAGCCCGTGGGGCACGGGCAGAAGTAGTGCAGCAGGCGGAAGCCCTTCATCGCCTTCGCCTTCTCGAGCTTGCGGACGAAGTCGTCGGGCTCCGAGATCGACACCGTCGCGAAGTACGGGATCCGGTGCGCGGCCATGATCGCGCCGAACTGCTTCTTCGGCTCATGCTTCGGCGCCTGGGTCGGCGTCGTCATGGTCCAGGCGCCCTCGGGCGTGGCGGACGACCGCTGGACGCCCGTGTTCATGTACGCCTCGTTGTCGTAGCAGACGTAGAGCAGGTCCTCGTTGCGCTCGGCGGCGGCCGACAGGGACTGCAGGCCGATGTCGAACGTGCCCCCGTCGCCCGCCCACACGAGCACGTTCACGTCGTGCTGCCCCGACACCTCGAGCGCCGCCCGGACGCCGCTCGCGTACGCGCTGGCGGCCTCGAACGCCGTGTGGAGGAACGGCACGCCCGACGCGCTGTAGGGGAACGGACCGTCCACCACGGCGAAGCAGCACGCCGGGGCGACGGTGATCGTCTTGCGGCCGAGCACCTTGAGCGCCCACCGGTACGCCGGGGTGATGCCGCAGCCGGGGCAGGCGAGGTGGCCCGCGCGCAGGATCTCCTCGCCGCGCAGGACGTCGTGGACGTGGTCGGAGCTCATTCCGGGACCTCCTGGCAGCAGCCGGCGCCCGACGCGCACGCGGCCGGTGGGGTGGGGACGGACGGGAGCAGCGCGCCGAGCCACTGCGTCTCGGGCTCGGGACGCTCCCGGTCGAGGGTGCGGCGCACGGCGTCCTCGATCGCGTCGAGGCCGATGTCGCGCCCGCCGAGCCCCATCACGTAGCCGTACATCCGCGGCCTCGCCTCGTCGGGGAGGCCGTAGAGCGCCGACTTGAGCTCCTGGAACCAGATCCCGTGGGCGCCGTACGAGCAGTTGCGATCGATCACGGCCACCTTGGGGACGCCGGCGAGGATCGCGCGCACGCGCGCCGACGGGAACGGCCGGAAGAGCCGCATCTGCACGAGCCCGATCCCCTCGCGGCGCGCGAACGGCGACTCGATGAAGTCGAGCGCCGTGGACGACACGGTGCCGCTCGTGACGAGCGCCACCTTCGCCCCCTCCATGCGCCACGTCTGCACGGCGTCGTACGCGCGCCCCGACAGGCGCTCCCACTCGGCGCCGGCCCTCTCGAGCTCGCCCTCGACGGCGAGGAGCGACCGGTGGAGCTCCTCGCGCACCTCCTGGTACCAGTCGGGCGAGAGCAGCCCCCCGAACGACGAGGGCTTCTCCACGTCGAGCTTGAACGACGCCTTGCGCGGGGCGAGGAACCGGTCCACCAGCTCGGGCGTCGGGACCTCGACGGCCTCCGCCGTGTGCGACAGGACGAACGCGTCCTCGACGACCATCACCGGGACGTTCAGCGCCTCCGCCACCTTGAACGCGACCAGCACCGTGTCGAGCACGTCCTGCGCGCTCGAGCAGTAGATCTGCGCCCAGCCGGTGTCGCGCTGCGACAGGCTGTCGTTCTGGTCCGACCAGATGCTCCAGCCCGGCGCCATGGCGCGGTTGACGTCCACCATCACGATCGGCAGCCGGCTGCCCGAGGCCCAGTGCAGCAGCTCGTGCATCAGCGCGAGCCCCTGGGCGCTGGTCGCCGTGAACACCCGCGCGCCCGTGATGGAGGCGCCGATGCACACGGCCATCGCCGAGTGCTCCGACTCCACGTTCACGAACTTGCCGGGCCACGTGGCCTTCGTCATGAGGTCGGCGAGCGTCTCGATGATCGTCGTCTGCGGCGTGATCGGGTACGCCGAGACGACCTGCGTCCGCGCCAGGTACGCGCCCCAGGCCGCGGCCTGGTTGCCCGTGAGGATCAGGGTGCGGCTCGTGGCCGGGAGGTCGGGGGCGGCGGGGGCGGAGGGGGCCGGGGAGGCCGAGGGCGCCGTCGCGGGGGCGGGACTCGTGCGTTGGGTCTGGCTCATGAGCTCTTCCGGAGTTCGAGGGCCGCCCGGGGGCACTCCTCGACGCACACGCCGCACCCCTTGCAGTGCGCGAGGTCGATGACGTAGCCGCCGTCGGGCTTCTTCGAGATGGCCACGTCGGGGCAGACGTGGAAGCAGGTGTCGCAGTCGGTGCAGGTGCCGCACTTGAAGCACCGCGCGGCCTCCGCCGCGGCCCCCACGCGCGTGAGCCCGTGCTCGACGCCCACGGAGGAGAGGAGGCGGTACTCCCCGTCGAGGACCTCGCACGGCACGGGGGGCTCGCGGCGGAAGGACGCCATGTGGAGGGCCTTGAACTTGGCCACCTCGGGGCTCGCGCCGCGATCGACGACCGGATCGGCCGGCGGCACCACCTGCCCCGTGCGCTCCGCGTGGAGCGTGTGCGCGGCGAGGCGCCCGGGGCGGATCGCCTCGGCGAGCGCCGCGCCCCGGCGCGCCGCGGCCTCGCGGTCCGGGCCCCCGCCGCCC
>CAZJJQ010000268.1:0-5955 GCA_964546345.1 uncultured Planctomycetales bacterium | reverse complement strand
GGGGTGAACCGCGTCCTCGCCGCCAGCCTGTTCGCGCTCGCCGCCGGCGGCGGGTTCGCCTTCTGGCTCTTCTCCGGCGGTCCCCCGCTCCGGGGCCCCACCCCCGAGCAGGACGCCATCCCGGCGCCCGCGCCCGAACCCCGCGTCTCGAGCGAACCCGTGCCGACCACCGGGACCCTGGTCCTGCGGGTGCGCGTGACGGACGGCTCGCCGGTGCCCGCCGCAGCGCGTGCGGGCTACGACCGGTTCGGCGTCCGCCGCGTGCGCGCGGCCGGAGCCGACGGCACCTACCGGTTCACGGACGTGCCCGTGGGTCCGCTGGAGGTGCTGGCCGAGACCCCGGGGCGGAAGCCGGCGCGGAGCACGGTGACGCTGGTCCCCGGCGTGCCGACGGAGGTGATCCTCGTGCTGCCCGCCCCCGAACCCGGAGAGGTCGTGGACGCGCCCCCGGGCGCCCCCCCGGACGGGGCGGGGCGGACGGAGCCGGGGGGGATGTCGGGGGGCGGCGGGGGCGAGGGGGGGCGATAGCCCCTCGGCCCACGGGGGAAGCGACCTGCCGGCGGGGACGGGGGCACGGCGTCCGGAGGGGGCCGAAGCGCCCGCGCTCGTCCCCCGGCCGCGGGTACGCCGGCGAGGGCGCAGAGGAAGAGGTCTGGCGCGCGACCGCCCCGGAGCGACAATGACCTCGGGTGGTGGTCGGTCCCGGCGCGGAGTCATTCCATGGGTATCCGTCTCGGCCTGTGGCTCGGGGGCGTCGGGCTCGCCGCGTCCCTCGCGGCGTGCGGTCACGGTGGGACGAGCTCGGTGGTGGACTTCGGGGGAGCGACGGGCTCGGGCGGCGCGGGCTTCACCTTCACGTCGCGCGCCGCGGTGATCGCGGCGGACGTGGACGCGGACGGGCTGGCCGATCTGGTGGCCGTCCCGCGCGACGGCGTGACGCGCCCCGCGGCGTGGCGCAACCTCGGCGGCGGCCTCTACCGGGAGGCCCCCGCCGGCTGGCTCGACCTCCCCGCGTTCGTCGCGGTGCTCGAGGACTGAGTGGCCCAGGACGACACCCAGCTCGAGGCGGGGCTCGCGATCCACGCCGCCCCCGCACCGGGTCCGCGCGCTCCGGCCTATGCGGTCCTCCACCTGGGGGACCCGGTGCGGGACGCGGCTGCGGCGCCGGTCGTCGAAGGCGTCGAGCCTTCGCGCGGGCCCGTGCGCAGCCTCGCGCTCGTGCGGGGCCACGAGCTCGCGGCGCGAGGCGCCGCGCCCACGGTCGCGTTCGGCGACCGCCAGGCGCAGGTCCTGTTCGCGTTTCCCGAGGCGATCCTCGTGGCCGTGCCCGACGGGCTGCCCCTGGGCCCGACGGAGGTGCGCGTCACGCGGAGCGGCCTCGAGAGCGCGCCGGGGACGTTCGAGGTCGTCGAGGGCGCGGTGCCGGTCGTCGAGGAGGTGCTGCCGAGCCGCCTCGCCGTGGGCGCGCTGGCGGTGCTCCGAGGGCACGACCTCGGCACCCCGCTCGACGTGGTGGAGGTGGACTTCGAGGGCGCCCCCGCCGTGCGCGCCATGGGCCTGCAGCACGCCGTCGCCGTGCGCGTGCCCGAGGGAGCGCGGAGCGGCCCCGTCACCGTGACGGTCGGCGGACGCACCAGCGCCCCGTTCCGCGTCGAGATCGGGACCCTCCCCGTCCCGGCCGTGCGCACGCTCGTGCCGGCGGCGGCGAGCGTCGGCTCCCTGGTGCGCATCGAGGGCTCCGACCTCTTCTCGGTGGCGGAACGCGCCCACGTCCGCTTCGGCGGCGTGGAGGCCGCGCTGTTCGCGCTGGGCGAAGGGTCGCTGACCGTGATCGTGCCCCGGGGCGCCGCCGACGGCGACGTGACCGTGACGCTCGGCGACCGCACCTCCGCGGGCGTCGCTTTCGACGTGCTGGAGCGCGGGGCGCCCCGGCTCGACGACGTGACGCCCACGTCCGGGATCGCGGGCGATCTCCTCACGATCACGGGCACCGACCTCGTGGACCTCTCGGCCTGGGCGCCCGGCCGGCGGCCGCCGATGCCGCTGCTCGGCGACCTGCGCGTCGCGATCGGCGGCGCGGCGGCGTGGTTCGTGCTCCCGACCGCGGAGGGCCTGCAGGTGATCGTCCCGCGCGACGGCGCGACGGGCGCGATCGTCGTCACGGTGAACGGGGTCGCGAGCAACGAGCTGCGCTTCACGCTCCGCTGACGCCGTCGCCCCACCCCGGATGCGGGGCGCCGTGGGCGCGTTCGGCGTGCTCCGCGCGGGCCGCGAGCGGGACGGGGGCGGGTCCGGGCCCGCGTGCTACCGTGCCCCCGTGAGCGATCCGCGCCCCCCCTCCTCGCCGCCGAGCCCCCCGCCGGACGCCCCGCCGCCCCTGGGGGAGCGGTACTTCCGCAAGGGCCTCGGCCTGCGGACGGAGGTGAAGGAGCTGATCCAGGGGGACTACCACTCGGGCATCGTGCGCCGGTTCCGCGAGCAGGGGTTCGTGCTCCGGGTCGGCGACGTGACGTTCCGGCTCGCGAAGGAGTTCGGCTTCTGCTACGGCGTCGATCGCGCGGTGGACTACGCCTACCAGACCCTCGAACGGTTCCCCGACAAGCGCGTCATCCTGACCGGGGAGATCATCCACAACCCGGGCGTGAACGCGCGCCTGCGGAGCAAGGGCATCCGGTTCCTGGGAGACCCCGGCCTCGAGTCCCTCGCGTGCGCCGGCCCGGGCGACGTCGTGCTGCTGCCGGCGTTCGGCGTGACGGCGGGCGACTTCGAGCAGCTCGGCCGGAGCGGCGCGATCCTCGTGGACACGACCTGCGGGTCGGTGCTCAACGTCTGGAAGAGCGTCGAACGGTACGCGCGGGAGGGGTTCACGTCCCTCGTCCACGGGAAGTGGAACCACGAGGAGACGCGGGCGACGGTGTCCCGCGTGGGGCTGACGCCGGGGGGCCGCTACCTGGTCGTGCTCGACCTCCACGAGGCGGACCTGGTCGCCGACTGGATCCGGCACGGGGGCGACCGCGCCGCGTTCCTCGAGAGGTTCGGACGCGCGTGCTCGGAGGGCTTCGACCCGGAGCGAGACCTCGGCCGGATCGGGGTGGCCAACCAGACCACCATGCTCTCGAGCGAGTCCCTCGAGATCGCGCGGCGGATCGGGCAGGCGCTCGAGGACCGCTACGGCGCCGGCGAGCGCGCGACCCGCTTCCGCTCCTTCGACACGATCTGCTCGGCGACTCAGGAGCGGCAGGACGCCCTCGAGGCCCTGATCCGGGAGCCCCTGACCCTGCTCCTCGTCGTCGGCGGCTTCAACTCCAGCAACACCGGGCACCTCGCCGAGCTGGCCGTCGGCAAGGTGCCCGCGTACCACATCGACGGGGAGGCGGGCCTGCTCTCGAAGGACGAGATCCGCCACAAGCCCGTGGGGCAGGCCGCGCCGGTCGTCGCGCGCGACTGGCTCCCGAGCGGCCCCGTCACCGTCGGCGTCACGGCCGGGGCGTCCACGCCCGACGTGACGATCGGGGCCGTGGTCACGCGCGTCCTCGCGCTCCGCGGGATCGCCCTCGACGACGTGCCGTGAAGGTCCGCACCCTCCACCCGTTCGACCTCCCGCCCCGGGACGCGATCCGGCTCCAGTCGTGGCTCTCGGCCAAGGTGGTGCCGCGGGGCACGTTCCGCCGGAAGCTCCGCCTCGTCGCCGGGCTCGACTGCTCCATCGACCGCGCGGGGCACGTCCACGGGGCGGTGGTCCTGTGCGCCGCGCCGGACTGGAAGCCCGTCGAGGTCGTCAGCGCGTCGGCGCCGGCGCCGATGCCCTACGTCTCCGGCCTGCTCTCCTTCCGCGAGGCCCCCATCCTCCTCGACGCGCTCCGCAAGCTGCGCGGGACGCCGCAGCTGCTCCTCGTGGACGGGCAGGGCATCGCCCATCCCCGCGGGCTCGGCCTCGCGGCCCACCTCGGCCTGCACGTGGACGTGCCGACGGTGGGCGTCGCGAAGTCCCTCCTCGTCGGCACGCACGCGAAGGCGGGGCGGAAGCAGGGCGACTGGCGCCCCCTCGAGTGGAAGGGACGGCGGATCGGGCTCGTGCTCACGACGCAGGACGGAGGGAACCCCCTCTACGTGAGCGTGGGGAACCGGATCGGCCTCCTGCCCGCCGCCCGCCGCGTCCTGCAGACGGTGACCACCCACCGCCTGCCCGAGCCGATCTTCCACGCGGACGCCCTCTCGCGCAGGCTCGCGCGCGCGGCCCGCACGGGTGCCGCGGCGAGGTGAGGGGCCCGGGTCTGCGGGCCCGACGCGCCGGTCGTCAGCAACGCAGGCGCATCGGCTCCCGGGAGCGTTCGTGCGCGGCGGGGCTCTCGAACCCCTTCGACGTCGAGTGCGTCCAGGCCTTCTCGAGGTAGGCCGCCGCGTCCGGGGTCTTGCACGCCGTGTCGCCGTGGTCGATCTCCACCTTGCCGAGCCGCTTCGCCGCGGCCGCCGCCGCCTTGCGCAGCGCGGCGCTCCGGCACCCGATGGAGATCACCGCGGCGTTCATGGCCTCCCGTTCGGCGTTCGGCGCGGCGTGGAGCGCCTTCTCGATCTCGGCGAGCCGCGCCGCGAACCACGTGTCGGGCAGCCGCTCGTCCCGCATCGCCAGGGCGCCGACGAGGGACCAGCCGACGGCGCGCAGCTCGGCCGCCGGCGAGGCGAGCCACGCCTCCGCGCGGCCGGGGCCGTGGGGCCCCTCGACGGCGAGGCACGCGACGTACCCCGTGCACATCCGCGCGCCGGGGGCGGCCGCCCACCGGTCGAGGTCGGCCGGCGACATCCGCGCGGGGTCGGCGACCTTCATCGCGAGGTTGCGCGCGTCGAAGTTGCCCGTGTCCCACAGGGCCATGGCCAGCTCGTGATCGACCCCGATGCGCTTGAGCATCGCCTTGAGCGTCGCGAAGCTGACGCCGAACATGGGCTCCGGCGCGCCGTGTCGCGCGTACGTCTTGCGCGTCTGCGCGGAGCCGGCCTTCTCGAGCGCCGCCATCACCTCGGCCGGCGACATCCGCGCGGGGGCCGCCTTCGGAGCCTTCGTCGGCTTCGCGCGCAGCGCGGCGCGCGCCGGCTCGGCGGACTTCGCCTTTGCGGCCTGCTTCGTGACCTTCGGGGCGGGCGACGACTTCGACTTCGCGGGCATCGCGGGTCTCCTCGCGGGGGGCGCACGAACGTACCACTCACCCGCGTCCCGGGGGACCCGGCGCCGCCGCCGGCCCCCCTCCCCCGGTCTCTCCCGGCGCGGTACCGTACGCCCCCATGGAACCCACCTTCCTCGGCTCGATCCCCGTGCTCCCCGCCGCGGACGTCGCCGCCTCCCTCCGCTGGTGGACCGAGTGCTGCGGCTTCGCGGAGACCTTCCGGGACGCGACGCCCCCCCGATACGCGGGCCTGCGTCGCGGCGAGGCGGTCCTGCATCTCTCCGGCTTCGACGACCTCCCGCTCGCGCGCAAGGTCGGCGGCCAGACCATGGTCCGCTTCGCCGTCCGCGACGTGGAGGCGCTCCACGCCGAGTACCGGCGGCGGGGCGGGACGGTGCACCCGAACGGGCCCCTGCAGACGAAGCCGTGGGGCACGAAGGAGTTCGCCGCCATCGACCCCACGGGGGTCTGCGTGACCTTCCAGGAGTAGGGGGGCGCGGGGGGAAGAGGACGCGAGGACGCCCCTCGGGGCGCCCTCTCAGCTCTTCAGGCGCGGGTCGAGGGCGTCGCGCAGCCCGTCGGTGAAGAGGCTCACCGAGAGCACGAGGCCGAACATCAGCGACGTCGCCGTGACGATGGGCCACCACACGGTGGGGTCGCGCGTGAGCTCGCTCTGCGCGTGGCTGATCATCTGGCCCCAGGAGGCCTCGCCCGGGTCGAGGCCGATCCCCAGGAACGAGAGGATCACCTCGGACTTGATCGCGGTGACGAAGAGGAGCGAGAACGAGACCAGCAC
>CAZJJQ010000267.1:0-5973 GCA_964546345.1 uncultured Planctomycetales bacterium | reverse complement strand
TCGCTCCGCTCTTCGACCGCGCTCCGCCAGGGCCCCCCCCGCCGCACGCCTACCGCTCTCCTCCCAGGCCCCCTCTGCTCTCCGACCGCGCTCCGCCAGGGGCCTCGCAAGCGGTTTCGACGAGGGCGTGTCCTCGTGGACACGTCGAGGAGAAACCCGAGGACGACGAGTCCGCGAGGCGTCCGAGGGCGGGCCAGGGCCGAGTCCGCGAGGCCCTCGCCCGCCGCGATGCATGGCCCCTCGCGGTCGCGGTCGTTCTGCCGCGATGCATGGCCCCTCGCGGTCGCGGTCGCTCTGCCTCGCGGTCGCTCTGCCGCCGCCCCCTAGTCCTCGGCCTGGTCCAGCGACGATCGCAGCTCGTTGAGCTTCGCGAGGAAGACGCCGGTGCCGCGGGCGACGGCGGGGAGGGGGTCTTCGGCGACGCGCACGGGGAGGTTGATCTCCTCGGCGATGACGCGGTCGAGGCCGCGGAGGAGCGAGCCGCCGCCGGCCATGACGATGCCGCTGTCCACCAGGTCGGCGGCCAGCTCGGGCGGCGTCGCCTCGAGGGTGCTCTTGACGGCCTCGACGATCTGGCGGATGGGCTCCTGGAGCGCCTCCCGGATCTCCTCGCTCGTGACCACGACCTTGCGGGGCAGGCCCTGCTTGAGGTCGCGACCCTTGACGTCCATCGTCATCTCGCGCTTGAGCGGATAGGCCGAGCCGATGCCGATCTTGATCTTCTCCGCCGTCTGCTCGCCGACGAGCATGTTGTAGGTGTTGCGCATGTGGTTGACGATGGCCTCGTCCATCTCGTCGCCTGCCACGCGCACGGGCTTCGCCGTGACGATGCCCGCGAGGGAGATCACCGCCACCTCGGTCGTGCCGCCGCCGATGTCGCAGATCATGGACGCCTGCGGCTCGGTGATGGGGAGCCCCACCCCGATGCCCGCCGCCATGGGCTCCTCGATCAGGTAGACCTTCCGCGCGCCCGCGCGCTCGGCGGAGTTGATCACCGCGCGCTTCTCGACGGGCGTGATGCCGTAGGGGATGGCGATGACGATGCGGGGCCGGACGCCCCAGGTGCGGTCGTGCACCTTGTGGATGAAGTAGCGCAGCATCGCCTCGGTGATCTCGAAGTCGGCGATGACGCCGTCCTTCAACGGGCGGATGGCGACGATGTTGCCCGGCGTCTTGCCGAGCATCTCCTTCGCCGTGTCGCCCACCGCACGCCCGTCGAGGAGGACCTTGTTGGTGCCCTTCTTGACCGCGACCACGCTCGGCTCGTTGAGCACGATGCCCTTGCCCTGGACGCACACGAGCGTGTTGGCGGTCCCCAGGTCGATCCCCATGTCGATGGAGAACTTGCCGAGGAACCACTCGAAGAGATTGGCCATGGATCGGTCCGGGACGCCGGGTGCGAAGCGAAGGGACGCGCGAAGGCCGGGCGGGCCGGGGAGGCGAGCGCCCGCCGACGTCTTGCGCTTGGGGGACGGCGGGAGGATACCCCGCCCCGACGACGGGGAAGAACACGGCCTCGCGCGGGCCCCGTGGGACCCGGGCGCCGCGCACCCCGTTCCGGCGCCCGCGCGCCCGGAACCACGCCGGCGCTACGACCTGCCCCGCCCTCCCCCGCGCCCCCACCCTTCCTTCGGCAAGGTCGGTCCCGCGTCCCGGCCGCCGCCCTCCCCGGACCACCTTCCCCCGCGCGTCGGCCCCTCCCCGGGCCGGAAGGATCGGGCGCGATCGAACCCGGAGATCGGACGACGGTGCGAAACGTAACGAACGACGGCCGCGCCCCCGACGGGACGCGGCCGTCGTGCGAAGCGGTTCGGCCCCGGGAGCGCCCCGAGGCGAGCCGTGGGGGTCCGGCCTACTTGGCCGGGGTCACCGCCGCCGCCTTGTCCGCGAGCATGCCGGCGCCGTAGCGGCTGGCCATGCCCTTCTGGATGAGGACGAACCCGGCGAGCAGGCAGATCGTGGTGAGGATGACGAGGGCGTTCCCCAGGCCGTCCTGGGTCTGGGGAGCGTCGAGCTCGTCCTTCGTCTCGTAGGTGTCGCGGGCCATGGGGAGCTCCTGGGGTGCCGGCGACCGACTAGCGCGCCGTCATGAGGTCGTCGCCCGGCTGGACCGGGGACTTGCTCAGGCCGTTGAGGACGCGACCGGCGGCGCTCTTCGCCATGACGTTGGTGATCTCGATCGTGGCGACGTACGTGGCGCCGCGGGAGATCGTGTAGCGGAACCCGTTCTTGACCCCGTCCTCGCTGCCGAGGCTGATCACGACGATGTTCGCCTGGTTGTCCGAGAGGAGGACCTTGCCGGTCTGCGAAGGCTGCTCCGTGCCCGTCCCGATGCCGGGGTTGGCGCGGATGATCGACTCGAGCTGGAAGGTCTTGCGCTGGAGCTCGCCCTCGGTGGTGGCGAGCTTCGCGAGCGTGTCGTTCAGCTGGGTCGTGGCGGCCTCGAGGGCGTTGTTCGCCTTGTTCTCGCCCTGGATGGCGGCGGTCATGGCGTCGTTCGCCTGCGACAGCTTGTCCTTGAGGGCGTCGCGCTCCTTCCACAGCTCGTCGATCAGCTTGCGCATCTCGGCGATCGTGTTGCTGCTCGTGTTGAGCGAGCGGGTCGCGGTCAGGTACGACGCGTTCGACTCGTCGTAGCCCTTCTTGAGCTGGCCGTACGCCTCGGTGATCGCCTGCTCGGCGGCGATCGCCTTGTCCTTCGCGGTGTTGGCCGCGGCGACCTGCACCGTGAGGTCGGTGTTGGCGCGCTTCTGGTCGGCGATGTCGGCGTTCAGCTTCGTGATCGAAGCGTCGCTCGTCGTCTTGAGCGCGTCGTGCCGGGCCTTCCAGTTGTCGCTGTGGCCGAGGAAGGCCGCAGCGGCACCGAGGACCGCCACCGCGAGCAAGAGGTTCAGAACGACGAAAACCTTCGCAACCGTGCTCATGCGGTCCTCCGCGTCGGATCGGCAGGTCGGATCCAGGATCGAGACGGCGATGACCCCCGACAGGGAGCCCCGCGCAAAGCCCGCGACGAGACGTACGACCCTCCCGGACGTACCGCCCCGCCGAAAGCGGCCAGGGTTATGTCAAAAGCCGGAAAGGGAGTCAAAGGTTTTCGCGCGCTCCACGCCCGGGGGGCCTCCGGCGGATCGAAGGCGACCTAACCAACGGCGTACGAACGACTTGCGTCAGCGCTGGTCCGGGAGGCAAGGAGGGGTGCCCCTCACCTCCACGGGGGCGGGAGGCCGTCCGGAGGCCCTCGGCCTTCGTCACGGACGTGTCACGGGGCAGAGAAAGGGGGGGCGGCCGGGGGCTCGGAGGGCGGTTCCGCGGGCGCCCCGCCCGCCCCCGGCGACGGGGCGCCACGGAGGCGCGAGCGCCGGAGGAACGCCGCGACCCCGAGGGCGAGTCCGCCGAGCAGCCACGGGAGGTCCCCCCAGCGGCTGTAGGGAGTCCGGTAGGCGGGGTCGATCAGCAACGGCCCCGCGACGGCCCCTTCGACGAACTGGGTCCGCCCCGCCCGTTCCACCTGCTGCGTGACCCGCCCCACCGGGTCGAGGATCGCGGTCGGGCCGGTGTTCCCGGCGATGGCAACCGCCACCGCCAGCTCGGCCGCCCGGAGCCGGCCGAGCGCCAGCACCTGGGCGGGCATGCCCGTGTCGCCGTACCAGGCGTAGTTCGCCGCGTTGAGCAGCACGGAGGCCCCTCGGTCGCGCCACGCGCGGCAGCGGGCGGGGAACGCGATCTCGAAGCAGATGATGGTCCCGGCGAGGACCTCCCGGTTGGCCCCCCCGGGCCGCTCGGGCCGGACGTACCCCAGGAAGAACGGGTCCACCGTCGGATCCCCGGGCGTGATCTCCGGGATGATGGAGATCGCGTCCCGCAGCCGACGGAGGGGAGGGCAGAGCTCTCCCCCCGGCGTGCACTCGCCCCAGGGCACGAGGACCACCTTGTCGTGCCGCGCGGGGACGAGCTCCCACGGCGGACGCCACCCGGGCACCTTCGGATCGGGCAAGGGCAGCGTCGGCGGCACGCGCGCGACGTCCACGTGGAGGAGCGCGTCCGTCGTGTCGTGGCGCAGGAGCTCGTCCTGGGGCCCGGCCCGCCCCACGAAGTACCGGTTCACGCCGAGCAGGAACTGGGCGGGCATCCCCTCCGGCACGACCTCGCGGATCCGGCTGAGGACGTTGAACTCGCTCTCCCACATCTCGGGGAACTTCGCCGCGAGGACCGGATCGAGGAAGGGCCACGGCACCATGGTCTCGGGCCACAGGACGGCCAGCGGGTCCTCGCGATGGTCGGCGAGCTCGAGCAGCGCGTCGCGGGTGAGCCGCAGGTGGCGCTCGAAGATCGACTCCGCGCTCTCCTGATGCCCCCGATCGTTCTTGAGGCTCTGGGGGACGTTCCCCTGCACCACCACGAGCGGCCGCGTGCGCACCGCGGCGCCCGACGCGATCCGGGCGTCGAGCTCCGCGATCCGCGCGCCGCCCCGCCACGCCGCGAGCCCGACGAGGGCCGCGACCATCGCCCCCGATCGCAGGAGCTGCCGTCCACGTTCGCCGCGCCCCCCGTCGTCGCGCGCGAGGGAAGGCAGGCCGGAAGCCCATGCCGCGACGAGGGCCGCGAGCGCCGACAGCCCGTAGGCCCCGAGGATCGAGGCCGCGCCCACGAACGAAGGCCACGCGGCGAACGCGAGGGACCGGCACGGCCAGGGCATTCCCGTCGTGCCCATCACCACGGTCTGCGACATCTCCTGGAGCACCGCGGTCACGGGCACCACGAGCAGCCAGGGCACCCGCCGCCGCACGAGCCCCCGGACGAGCCCCCCCCACGCGAGGAACGTGAGGGCGAGCACGAACGACGCCCCGAGCACGAGGCTCACGTGGACCTCGGACAGCCACCGCAGCCCCACGAGGAACTTCACGAACGCGGCGAGGAACGCCCAGCGCTTCCAGCGCACGCCGCCCCGATGCCAGAGCAGCGCGAGGAACGGTGCATCCTGCAGGAAGACGAACGCAGGCACCGGCCCGGGCGGTTGGGCGGCCGTCTCGAGGGCGACCCCGAGCGCAATGAGACCCAGCCGTTCGACCGCGACCGTCGCGCGGTCGTTCACGGTGCGGCTCCGGGAGCCTCGAGCCCGAAGCCGTCTCCGAGCGGAAGGGTGTCGAGGAGGAGGGGGGCGACGGGGGGAGGAGCGGTGCCGGAAGTGACGGGGGGCGCGGTCTCGGCCCCGCGCGCGGGGGGGAGGAACACGAGCGCGTCGGCCCCCGCCAGCGCGAACAGGTCGCCCGAGCCGGTGAAGCGCACGGGCCTCGCGCACGCGCGGCCTTCGCCGTCCACGTGCAGCGTGGCGGGCACCAGCTGCGTCCGCGCGGTCGGCCGCGGCCAGGCTCCGTCGGGCCGTGCGAGGAAGGTCCGACGCGGCGCGAACGGCAATCCCAGGCGCGTGCGCAGCGCCGGGACGCCGAGCACCTCGAAACCGACGAAGGTGGCCACGGGGTTGCCCGGGAGGCCGAGCACCAGCGTGTCGCCCCTCGACCCGAACCAGAGGGGGCCCCCGGGCTTCACCGCCCAGCGGTGGAAGTGACAGACGACCCCCGCGGCGAGCAACGCGCCGGGCACCAGGTCGCGCTCCCCCAGGCTGACGCCTCCGGAGAGCAGCAGCAGGTCGGCGTCGAGGCCCCTCTCGATCGCGCGCGCCAGGGCGCCGGGTTCGTCGCGCACGATGGGAGACGTCAGCGGCTGGCCGCCGGCCTGCAGCACCTGGGCCACGAGGGCCGAGCCGTTGCTCTCGCGGATCTGCGCCGGGCCGGGGGTAGCCTCCACGGGCACGATCTCGTCACCCGTGGAGAGGATCGCGACGCGGGGGCGTGCCGCGACCGGCACGCGCGCGAGCCCGCACGCCGCGAGCACCCCCACCGCGCCCGCCCCGAGGCGGGCGCCCGCGCGCAGCACGACGGCCCCGGCCGCGGCCTGCTCGCCCCGCCGGGACAC
>CAZJJQ010000266.1:0-5976 GCA_964546345.1 uncultured Planctomycetales bacterium | reverse complement strand
GTGCGGCGGATGCCGTTCGGGAAGGACCCCGCGCTGTTCGCGTCGGGCTCGCCGCGCGCGCGCCCCGAGGTGGTGTTCGCCGAGATCCTGAGGGCCTGGGCGCCCGCTTCGGCCCCGCGGAGCCTCGAGGAGGCCGTGCGCGGAGGCCCGTCCGCGGCGGGCCTGCTCCGGCTGCGGGCGAGCGTCGAGGCGTTCCCGGGCGGGGCGGCCCTCGTGCGCCTGCCGCCGGCGCCGGCGGCGCTCGGGGACGGTCGGCTGCGGCTCGAGCCCGGCGGCGTGGTCCTCGCGTGGGACTACGGGACGAAGTGGGAGTACGTGGTCTTCTACTTCCCCGACGGGCTCGACCTGGACGCGTTCACGCGCACCACGGCGCCGCCCGCCGAGTCGATCGCGGTGCTCGGACGCGAGGGACGCGAGACGCTCGTGCCCGAGCTCCGGGTGGGCGGCGACGAGCCCGGCGAGCCGTCCACGGTGCTCTGCCGGGCCCGGGGCCCCGCGGGCGCGGCGCTCGACCGCGTGGCCGCGGGGCTCGCGTCGCGCGGGTTCCAGGACGTGGCGGGCAGCCACGTCGAGGGCGAGGAAGAGCAGAGGGTGCGCATCCTCGAGGGCCCGAAGGGTACCGTGTGGCTCACCACGACCGAGCGCGCGCAGGACGGTGGGCTGGTCACGGTCACGATGGCGTCGTACTAAGAAGGCGAGGAGGTCTCCGTGAAGGGCAAGATGCTGGTGATCGTCGCGATCCTCCTGGGGGTCGTGGTCGTGTTCCTCGTGAACGCGCGGTTCAAGGAGTACGAGGACAAGGCGACGCCCGTCCTCAAGACCTTCTACAAGGCCGCCGCCGACATCCAGCCGGGGGTGCGCGTGTCCACCGCCCTCGACGAGTCGCATCTCCTCCAGCCGGTCAAGGAGATCCCGGAGGCGTTCGCGAACGCGAACCCGGACTTCGTGGACACCGAGATCGAGTGGGCGAAGAAGCTCACCATCACGCGGGCCATCCGCGCGGGCGACTTCCTGCGCATGTCGCACCTGCAGGCCCTCTCGGCCGCGGAGGTGTCGGCGGCGATCCCCGACGGGAAGGTCCTCTACAACGTCAAGGTGGACCAGCAGACGTCCGTCGGGTTCCTCGTCGGCCCCGGCGACGTGGTGGACGTCTACACCGTCTCGACCAGGCCGGACCCGACCCAGCCCGGCGGGGTGGCCGTCGAGACCCCGCTGGTGGCGGCCGACCTGCTCGTGTTCGCGGTGGACGGGAGCATGATCACGAAGGACGGCACCCGGGCCCGGCCCCTCGGCACCCCGTACACCTCGGTCACGTTCGCGGTGAGCCACGAGGAGTACGCGAAGCTCCTCGTCGCCGCCCAGCGCGGCAAGCTGTCGCTCACGCTCAAGTCCAAGAAGCAGGGATAGGGAGCCCTCCCGTGGCCTTCGTCCTCCGCATCTTCGACGCCGAGACCAAGAACGTCCGCGTCCAGGACATCGGCACCCTGAGCGTGAAGATCGGGCGGTCCGACAAGTGCGACGTCGTGATCGACTCGCCCTACGTCTCGCGCGAGCACGCCGTCCTGCGCCAGGCGGACGGCAAGTTCGTCCTGGAGTCGGTGGGCAAGAACGTCACCTACGTCAACCACCGCGAGGTGCCGCAGGGCGGCGCCGCCGAGGTCCAGCCGGACGACGAGATCCAGATCGCGAGCTTCTCGCTGTTCATCGAGGGGCCCGGCCGGGCGAAGCGGACCGAGGTCGATGCGGCCGGGGCGCTCGGCGACATCGAGCTCGCGATCCACGCCCGCGTGATCGAGCGCGTGGACCTGCGCGAGGTGTCGGGCAAGCCGGGCGGCGAGGCCCAGGCCCGCCTGCGACAGGTGCTCGACGAGGCCGTGCGGGCCGCGGTCCCCGACGTCGCGAAGTCGGCGATCCCGCCGGAGGTGCTGCGGCACGCCCTGCGCGAGTCCCTCTACGGCGAGACCGTGGGCGAGGTGCTCCGGCGGGCCGCCGGCGGAGGCGCCGGCGCGGGCGCGGGCGGCTTCCTCGCGAAGATGGACAGCCTCCTCGGCGAGGTGGTGGGGCGCATCTGCGCCGACCTGAAGGTGGTGGGGGGCAAGGCGCGGGTCCGCGAGGACCTCGCGCTCGTGGACGCGGGCTTCGAGGACCAGTTCGCGAAGTTCGAGCAGACCTCGACGAACGAGCTGCGCACGCTGTTCCTGCAGCGGTTCCTCAACCGCGAGATCCTGAACCTGATCTGCGGGTTCGGCCCGCTCCAGGACCTCCTCGAGCTGCCGAACACGAGCGAGATCATGGTGGTCCACAAGGACCTCATCTACATCGAGCGCGAGGGACGCCTGCAGCGCCTCCACCGCACGTTCATCTCCGACGAGATCCTGCTGGCCGTCATCCAGCGCATCGTCGAGCCCCTCGGCCGCCTGATCGACCGCTCGACGCCGCTCGTGGACGCGCGCCTGCCCGACGGCAGCCGCGTGAACGCGATCATCCCGCCGCTCGCCGTGAAGGGGCCGTGCCTCACGATCCGGCGCTTCTCGAAGGATCCGCTGACCCCGGACGACCTCGTCCGCTACGGGTCGCTCACCCCCGCCGCCGTCGCCTTCCTGCGGGCGTGCGTGCGCGGGCACAAGAACATCCTCATCTCGGGCGGCACGGGCTCGGGCAAGACCACGATGCTCAACGTGCTGTCGGGCTTCATCGGCGACGACGAGCGCATCGTCACCATCGAGGACTCGGCCGAGCTCCAGCTGCGCCAGCCCCACGTCGTGACGCTCGAGACCCGCCCCGCGAACGTGGAGGGCAAGGGCGCCTACACGATCCGGGACCTCGTGAAGAACGCGCTGCGCATGCGGCCGGACCGGATCGTCGTCGGCGAGTGCCGCGGCGCCGAGGCCCTCGAGATGCTGCAGGCGATGAACACGGGCCACGACGGCTCGCTCACGACGCTCCACGCGAACACCCCTCAGGACGCGCTGCTGCGCCTCGAGACCATGGTGCTCCAGGCCGCCGACCTGCCGGTGCGGGCGATCCGCGACCAGATCGAGGCCGCGGTGCACGTCATCGTCCAGTGCCAGCGGCTCGGGTCGGGCAAGCGCATGGTGACCCACGTCTCCGAGGTCGTGGGGGTGGATCCGGTCGAGGGCGTGGTGGTGACCAACGACCTGTTCGAGCTGCGCGACGGCGCGCTCGAGTTCTCGGGGTACCTGCCGTCCTTCGTCGATGCCCTCGTCGCCAAGGGCCATCTCGACCCCGCGGTGCTGTTCGCCGCGCGCGGGCCGAAGGCGGGGGTCGCGTGACCCTCGCCTTCGACCTCCTCGACCGGGGCGTGCTGCCGATCGTCGCGGGCGCGACCGCGGTCCTGTGCTGGATCCTGCTCGGCCTGGGGCTCTCCGCGTGGTTCGACCGGCGGCGCGCGCGCGCGGATCGGCAGGCCCGCCGGCTCTTCCTCCCGAAGACGCCCTGGACGTGGGTCTACGGGGCGCCGGCCGCGGCGCTGGGCTGCTTCGCCCTCCTCGCCCTGGCGGGCCTGTGGATCCCCGGCCTCTTCGTCGCCGCGACCGCCTGGGCGTTCCTCGAGGGGCTGCCCCGTCGTGCCCAGGCCCGACGCGGCCGTCACTTCGACCTGCAGTTCGTGGACGCCCTGATGGGGCTCTCGAACGGCCTGAAGGCGGGCATGTCGCTCCCCCAGGCGCTCGAGCAGGTGGCCCGCGACACCGCGCCGCCCGTCTCCGAGGAGTTCGCCGACATCCTCCGGGAGTACGGGCTGGGCAAGACGATCGACCAGGCGTTTCAGGACGCGGCCGAGCGCATCGACAGCCGCAACTACGACCTGGTGACGCTCGCGTTCCGGGTCGGGAAGCAGCGTGGCGGCAACCTCTCGGAGGTGTTCGAGAAGATCGCCGCGTCCATCCGCGAGATCTGGCGCCTCGAGGAGCACATCCGGACGGTCTCCACGGAGGGCCGGTCGAGCGCGCGCTTCATGACGGCCATGCCGCCCCTCTTCCTGCTGCTCCTCTGGTTCATGGACGCGAAGTCCATGATGCTGCTGTTCACCGACCCCGTGGGCATCGGGATCCTGACCGCCGTGGTCCTGCTCAACGTCTTCGGGCAGCTGTGGATCCGCAAGATCCTGGACGTGGACGTATGAACCCCTCGACGCTCCTCCTCGACGGCGCCATCGTCGCGCTGGCCCTCGTGCTGGGCCTGCTGCTGTCCCACCTGCGCAACGTCCAGCGCGCGGAGGCCACCGACGCGATGCGGGAGCGTCGCCGCCTGGCGCTCGCCCGGTCGGCCCTGCTCCGCGCCATGGATCCCCTGGTCACCGGGTTCGCCGCCCTCGCGCGGCGGCTCGGCCTCGAGGGGCACCGTGCCGTGGCGGGCCGCCTGCTCGTCCGCGCCGGCAACCCGTGGGGGTACGCGGCCGAGGAGTACGTCGGGCTCTGCATCGCGAACGGCGTGATCGCCTTCGTCCTGGGCCTCCTGCTGTTCGGCACCTTCTCCGGGGAGCTGTCGCTCGGGAAGGCCCTGCTCCTCGGCATGCTCGGGTACTGGCTCACGTGGTCGAACCTGCGCACGGCGGCCCGGAGTCGCCGCGTCCAGATCGACCGGCAGATGCCGTTCGTGCTCGACCTCCTCTCCCTCACCATGGGGGCGGGCGCCTCCTTCCTCCAGTCGTGCGAGACCGCGGTCGAGGGGACGGTGCGCGGGCCGCTCCAGGACGAGCTCGCGCAGATGCTGCACGAGGTCCGCGCGGGCACGCCGCTGCGCGAGGCGCTGAAGAACATGGCGAAGCGCACCGACAGCGAGGAGGTGGGCATCTTCGTCGCCGCGGTCACCCAGGGCGAGGAGCTCGGCACGCCCCTGACGCAGATCTTCGAGACGCAGTCGAGCATGAACCGCTACCGACGCACCAAGGCCGCGGAGCAGGCCGCCGCCAAGATCCCGAACCGCATGGCGGTGCCGACGACCCTGCTCATGCTCTCGGTCCTGATGCTCCTGTTCGGCCCGATCATCGTCAAGGCGGTCCGCGGAGGGATGTTCTGATGGCGACGCCCGACGAGTCCTTCCACCTGATGCTGCGCATCCAGGGCCCCGGGGGCCCGGGACGCATCGAGGACCTGGTGCGCGACGCGTACGTGATCGGCCGGGGCGACCCGACCGGGGCCGTCCACGCCGACTTCACCGTCCCCGAGGACGACGCCCTGTCGCGGGCCCACTGCCGGCTCCACAGGACGGGCCCGACGTACGCGGTGGAGAACCTGAGCCCCAACGGGACCCAGGTGAACGGGAAGGCGATCTCGAAGATCGTCACGCTCAAGCACAAGGACAGGATCTCGCTCGGCGAGAAGACGACGCTCGAGTTCCTCGCGGTGACCGACGAGGAGCGTGCGAGGGAGCTGCAGGCCGCGGCCGGCGGCACGGCCGAACGACGGAACGTCCCGGCGCGGAAGAAGCCGTTCTGGCAGCGCCCCCTCTTCCTCGGGGTCGTCCTCGTCTACGGGGCCGTGATGCTGGCGCTGCTCTCCTCGAGCGAGGCGCCGGTCAAGCGCTTCCCCGACCCCGGGAACGGGCCGTACTTCTCCTGGATGCTCAAGGCCCCGCTGCAGTGGGACAACGACGCGGACAGCCGTCGTCGCCAGGGCGAGGCCATGTGGGACGCGAAGGCGCGCGAGCGGACCCCCGCGGAGCTCCGCGCCACGATCACCGAGCGGTCTTGGGAGGCCGCGCGGCTCCGCGAGAAGATCCCGGAGACGCAGCGCCGCGACCTGGCCCAGGCGGAGTGGAAGCGCGCGCTCGCCGACCACGGCGGCGACGTGACCGGCAGCGGCGCCCACGCCTACTACCTGCTCGAGGGAGGGCTGCGGGTGCTCGGGCTGGCGGGCTACCTCGACCTGGCGGCCGCCATCGACAACAAGGACGACGTCGCCATGGTCCTCGTGAAGGTCCTCGAGGGCCTCGAGGCCCGGTTGACCCAGCTGC